>JAJPKI010000326.1 GCA_021323835.1 Verrucomicrobiota bacterium
CGCGAGGCACGCGGGCTTGAGCAGATAGCGCTCCTCGAACAGCGGAATGTGCGGCTGATGCGCAATGCCGCGCATGAGAAATCCGTTCGCCGGATGTTCCTTGGAAATAATCGGCAATGCGGCTTTGTAAAAATCGGCGATGAGCGCGGCCATTTTTTTCTGGCCGGAATTATTTTCGTCGCGCGGCTCAACTTTCGGAATTGCAAATCCTTCGCGATTTGGGTCGGCATCGGTTAACGGTCCTTCCAAAGCTTTGCCGCGAAAAATGACAACGAAGCGATGTTCCTTGCCCGCTTTGATTAAAATTTCCGTGTCGCCAATCTTTTTGATTTTCGCGGAAAGCATCGCGCATAATTTTTCGCACGTTTCGGTTGGAATTCTTCCGGCGCGGCGGTCGGTGACAATTCCCTTGTCGTCGAGCGTCGCAAAATTCGCGCGCGCAGCGACGTCGCCGGGTTTCAATTCAACGCCGAGGCCAAGCGCTTCAATGACGCCGCGGCCAACTTGAAATTCCAACGGGTCGTAGCCGAACAAACCGAGATGTCCCGGCCCGCTGCCCGGCGTAATTCCCGGCGCGACGGGAATCATACGGCCTTGCGCGGATTCTTTGGCGAGCTTGTCGAGATTTGGCGTGGTGGCGGCTTCGAGCGGCGTGAGATAATTTTGTTCGCGCGTGGCGATGTCGCCGAGGCCGTCGAGCACGATGAGCGCGAGCTTCGCTTTTGTCTTGAGCGTCAGTTCGGAATACAGTGAATCCAAATTCATCCGGCGATTTTGCGCACAAAATGTTTGCCGACGCAATTCGATTTCGGAAACGTTTCGGCAAATTCCCTACTTGAATTTTCTTTTTCTTCGTCGAAGTTATTTCGTGGACAAGGTGGTGGCGTGTCAGACCTGCGGATTGGTGCAGGGCGTTGACGATGTGCCGGAAGGTTGCGTCGCCAAATGTGCGCGTTGCAATTTTCAAATTTTTCATCGGCGCATCAGCAGCCGTTCGCGCACGCTGGCATATTCCATCGCGGCGGCAATTCTTTATTTCCCTTCCAATTTTTATCCGCTGGTTACGGCGTTTTATCAAGGCCAGCACACGCAAACGACCATTTTTCAAGGCATCCGCTCACTGTGGCACGACGGCCAGTATTTCATTAGCGGACTCGTTTTCTGCACGAGTATTTTTACACCGGCACTGAAAATCATCGGGCTCATTTTCATTACGCTCACGCTCGATTGGAACGGCGGCAAAAAAGCGCGCACATGGATTTACAAAATTATCCGCATCATTGACCCGTGGAACATGCTGGAAGTTTTCTTGCTGGCAATTGGTGTCGGCGTCATCGAAATGGGACAAGTTGCGACGATTCATCCGGGACGCGGCGTTTTTTCATTTGCCGCGGTCGTCGTGCTGACGTTGCTTGCCACGTTGAGTTTCGATTCGCGATTGCTTTGGGATTCTCCGGCTGAACGGAAACATTACCAATAATTTTATGAGCGAAAAATCACACGCGTTGCCGAAAGCGAAAATTGCCCGCAGCTATTTGACATGGTTTATCTGGCTGATTCCAGTCGCGGCGGTCGGCCTTTGCGTTTTTTTTGTCGTGCGCGATGTCATTTTTAAGGGCCCGACGATTACAATTTATTTTCAAAGCGCCGACGGACTCGAACAGGAGAATTCTCCCATCAAATATCGCGGTGCGAACATCGGGCAAATTCACGGCATGAAATTGACGCCAGACAAACAATTTGTCGCCGTCACAGCCAAGCTCGATTACACCGCGCGCGAATTTGCGCGGCAAGGCACGGAATTCTGGATGGTGCAGCCGGAAGTGAAAGTCGGCTCCATCAAAGGCCTGCGCACAATTGTCTCCGGCAATTACATTACGCTCGAACCCGGACATGGTCCGCCAACGAACGAATTTGTCGCCCTCGCCGAAGCGCCGGTCGAACCGGTGAAAGCGGTGGAATTTACTTTGCTCATGGACGATTTGGGTTCGTTACAAAAACAGACGGCAATTTTTTATCGCGGCGTTCAGGTCGGTGAAGTTTTGGATTTCCGGCTGTCTGACGACTCAAAACACGTTCTCGTTCATGCGCGCATCCGCGAGGAATACGCGCCGTTGTTGCGAGTGAATTCAAAATTTTGGAACGCCGGCGGAATTAATTTTCATTTCGGGCTTTTAAGCGGCGCGGAAATTTCCGCCGAATCCGCGCAAACCGTCGTCAGCGGCGGCATTGCATTTGCCACGCCGCCGGATTATGGCGATGCCGCGACGAACGGCGCCGTTTTTCAATTGAACGACAAAGAAGACGATGAATGGAAAAAATGGAATCCCGCAATCCCACTTCACGGCGTGCCCGAAGCGCAAAAAGAGAAAAGCTCTTTGCCGCAGGTCAATTCCAAGTAACATTTCCACATGGAAAACGATTACGGCGATTGGCTCGCCGAGTATAAATCGCTGCGTGAAAGCGCGGGCGTTTTGGATTTGAGCGAACGTTCGCGCATTTGTCTCGTCGGCAATGACCGCATCCGCTTTTTGCACGGGCAAGTCACGAACGATGTGAAAAAATTGCGCATTGGCGAAGGCCGTTACGCCGCGATTGTCACCGCCAAAGGCAAAATGGAAAGCGACGTCAACATTTTCAATTTGGAAAATGAAGTGCTTTTGGATTTTGAGCCGGGTTTGACCGAAAAAATTTCCGCGCGACTGGAAAAATTCATCGTCGCCGACGACGTGCAAATCGTGGACGCCGCGCCGCATTACAATTTATTGAGTGTGCAAGGACCGAAAGCGGAAGAAATTATTCGCAGCCTGAATTTATTTCCGCAAATTCCGGCGAAACAATTTGATTCCATAAAGATTTCCAATGCAACTTTCGGCGAAATTTATTTGGCAAAAGATTGTCGTCTTTGGTGGGGCGAGACTCCGTCGAGCCCAAATCAAAAAAAATCAGGGCTCGAGAGACTCTCGCCCCACCAAAATTGCGGCTTCGATTTATTCGTTCCAAAAAATTCTTTCGATGCTTTCGCAGAAAAATTAACTTCCGCCGCAAAAAAATTTGGCGCGCGCAAATGCGGCGGGCAGGCGTTTGAAACCGTGCGGGTTGAAAACGGCATCCCGCGATTCGGCGCGGACATGGACGAAACAAACATTCCGCTCGAATGCGGCATCGAAAGTCGCGCGGTAAGTTACAGCAAAGGTTGCTACATCGGGCAGGAAGTCATCAATCGCATCCACAGCATCGGCCACGTGAACAAAGAGCTTCGCGGTTTGCGGTTGGCTGACGATTTGAAAAATTTACCGGTGAAAGGCGACAAACTTTTTCGCGACGGCAAAGAAGTCGGCTACATCACCGGCGCCGTGAAATCACCGACGTTCGGAAACATCGCGCTCGGTTACATTCGCCGCGAAGCGAATCAAATCGGAACAGAATTGATTTTGAAAACGGCGGCCAGCGAAAATGCGGCAAAAATCGTGCGACTGCCGTTTTGAATCACTTTTTCTTTTTATAAATCTCTTCCGGCTTTTGCAATTGCAGCTCGGTGATTTTGAAATTTTCATTTTCGACCGAGCGGAAAAAGCAGGAGCGATAACCTTCGTGGCACGCCGCGCCGTTTTGTTCGACCTGGATGAGCAGCACGTCGCCGTCGCAATCGAACGCGATGTCTTTGACGGTCTGCGTGTGGCCGCTTTCTTCGCCTTTCATCCAGAATTTTTGGCGCGAGCGGCTCCAGAAATGCGTCTTGCCGGTGGCGACAGTTTTTTCCAGCGACGCGCGGTTCATCCACGCAAACATCAGCACGCGCTTGGTCTGAAAATCCTGAATAATCGCGGGAATCAAACCTTGCGCGTCAAATTTCAATTTATCGTAGAAACTCATGCCATCATTTAACCACCAAGACACGGAGGCACAAAGTCTGAAATTGCAAAGGTAGGGACGGCTCGCCGAGCCATCCGATTCATGCGGTCGCCTCGCCGAGGCGACCCTACCAAAATCATGGTGAATTGGTTGAAGCGCTCACGGCATTTGTCGTATCAATAATTGAATTCGTGGAAGGATTTTCGCGCGCCGCCAAATTTTTTTCGAGGCGATTTTTCAGAGTGTCGTAAAATGAATTCGTTACCGCGTCCAAATGCGCGTGCGCTTCGGCGTAACGACCAATGACCAATTTAATTCGCGCCAAATGAATGTAAACGCCTTCGCGCTCAATTTCATTTCCGGCGACTTTCAGCGCATTTGTCCACGACACGAGCGCGTCATTCGTGCGCAGCGGCTTGATGCCGTAAAAACTTTCCGCGTAATCCGTCGCGAGTGCGAAATTCGTCGGGTCGAGTTGCATCGCTTTTTGATAAAGAGCAAGCGATTTGTCAAAAACGTGCGTTTCGTCAATCCCATAAAATTCCCGCGCGTCTTTGCGGAAAAGATAAACCGTCGTGGCAAAATTTTGATAATAAACCGGTTCGTTGGAATTTAACTCAATCGCTTTGGCGTAATAAACAAATGCATTCGTCGTCGGGCCGTGCTCGCCGTAATAATTGGCGCAATTGTTCCACGCGGCGGGATTTGCCGGGTCGAGCTTGCGCGACGTTTCAAATTCGGAAATAGCCAAATCTTCGTCGCCGATGTCATCCAAAAAAGTTCCGTAAGCCAAATGCGCCGGAGCATTTGTCGGATAAAGTTTGAGAAAATCCTGATAACGTTTGCGGACGACATCCAGTCGCGCGCGAATGCGTTTGTTTAAATCGGTTTTCGATTCGCCCGCGCCTTGGGCGACAAATGCGTCGTTATCACGAATCCATTTGTCCACTTCGGCGAGTGCCGTATCGTCCTCGTCCATGATTTGTTCCAATTCGGTTTCAGCGGAATTGGAAACGACATTTACGACCGCAAAATTATTTGTCGAAATGGAATTAGTCGCGGCAAAAAGACAAAACGGCATTGCGAGCGCGCAAATGATTCCGACAAAAAATTTATTCACGCGCACAGCTTAAACTTTTCCGCAATGAGGTCGAGGCGAAGAATTACGCCACTCGGCGCATCATGTTTTCGCCACCGAACGGATTGGGCGAGCGTTGCTTGCAATCCGGGTCGTCGCACCAGTTGCCGTCCACGACGAATTTATATTGGTGTGTGCCGGGCGACAAGATAACGGTCGCTTTCCACGTGCCGTCGGATTCTTTTTGCAGATTGATGGGACGCTCCTGCCATTGCGTGAAATCGCCGACGAGCTGGACTTTGGCCGCTTTCGGCGAACGGAATGAAAAAACTTCCGTGCGTCCAGTGCCGGTGGATTTCTGTTGAACTTGTTGTTGCGGTTGTTGAGTTTGTTGTATTTGTTTTTTAGCCATAAATTTTGCTTTCTAAAATATTTCCAAAACGACTCTTAAACCCGATTTCAAAATTGCTCTTATCATCAGTCGAATGCAAATGCGAGTTATTCACCGGCAGCCGCTGGCTCGCCCGCAATTTGCGATTTCGGTGACAACACACGACCAAGTCGAATCACATTCTTCGGCGGCGTGGCCTCGCGGCTTTCGACGAAATCCAATCCGCGCCAATCGGCGAACCATCTTAATTCATCAACAAATTTCGGCGACGATTCGTCCGGACAAAATGCCATGATGGCGGCGTCTTCCACGCGGCGATGCTCCGACCAATGCTCCAGCCAGTCGAGCAATTCATCGGACGCATTTCGGGATTTGTCGAGCGCGAGGACAATTAAATCTGCATCGGCGGCGACGGCCACGATGACACCGGCAAAATCGGGGCGTTTGAGCGAATCGGATTGCCACGATTTGATGCTGCATTGGATGGATTCGCCGGTGCTGGTCGCTGCGTTTTCGAGAGCAGTGATGGCGCGCGCGGCCAAAGCATGGTCGTCAAAAATAATGACGGCCTTTAAAGCCATCACCGGAGCTTTTTCCTTTTCAATTGCAGCAACTGCGCTCATAAAATTCCCCCTTTGCGTCAGACAATGCTGAACCAAATTGGTTCAAAAATCAGAAAATGCAAAAAAATAATTGCCAAATTTTTTGGGTTAGGCAAAGTCGCAATATGATTAAAAGGGTTTTGTTTGGCCTTTTTTGGACAATAACCTTTCCGACCATCTATTTAACTATCTCATTTTTGCTCTGCAGCGTTAATGATTGGCTTGGAATTGTGAAAAAACCGAATCCAGGCGATATAACTTTCGGAATACTTGTTTGGATATTAGTGCTCTGGGCAACGCCTATCGTTGGCCTTATATTAAGTTGTTTTGGAATTTTACCCGGCACAAAAAGAAAACCAAATAAACAATCGGCTCAAACTTCCTTGACCACGCCCCAATAAACGTCAAGCCGTTTGCCCAAATAAAGTTTCACCGCTTTGACGAGAACGTCCGCCTCCAATTTTTGGCCGCGCGCGACGATTTCTTTCAAGCCCATGCCCGGTGTAATGGCAAATGCGCCTTGCGAAATAATTGGGCCTTCGTCCAATCGCATGGAAACAAAATGCGCCGTGACGCCGGCGATTTTCACGCCACTTTCGTAAGCCTGCCGATACGCCTGCGGGCCGGGAAAACTCGGCAGCAGCGACGGATGGATGTTGATAATTTTATTTTTGAACCGCCAAACGAAATTCGGCGAGAGAATTTTCATGAACCGCGCAAGCACGACGAAATCAATTTCGTTTTCTTCCAAAAGTTTCAGCGCGCGATTTTCCGCTTTGGCGCGGTCGTTCCAATGGATGTGCTCGAACGGCAATTTAAATTTTTTCACCAGCGGCGCAAAATCGGAGTAATTGCCGATGACCAGCGCGGCATCGGCTTTCAATTTCGCGGCCATGAGCGCATTGAAGCAATGCGTCTCCTTCGTGACCATGATGGCAAATTTTTGCCGGCGATTTGGCTCTGTGAAACGCAATTTGATTTCCATACCCAATTGCGCCGCCAAATTTTTCAAACCATCGCGAAGCAAATCGGAATTCAGTTCCGATTTTTTCCACGAAGCCTGCAACGTCATGCTGAATTGTCCGCGCGTGACTTGTTCTTCGAGCGCTTCGATGTTGGCATGTTGCTCGAACAGAAAATTCGTGACGCGCGCGATAACGCCGGTTTTGTCGCGGCCGATGACGGTAATCGTGGCAAATTGCTTCACGGCGAAACGATTTACACGAATTGCGGCGAAATGAAAGGATTTTGCGTTTGTGAAATTGCCAAAAATGTGCAACTTTTTCCGACTTTGGTTGTTAAAACAGCATAAATGCCGTTCAGTTCCGCAAAAAATCTAATTGCGTCGGTCGCCGACGCGTCGCCGCAACAGCTCGATGATTTGCGCGCGACGTGGCGCACTGCCGTCGCCGCGGGTTCCGCGGAACCATTTTTGACGTTTGTCGCGCGCGAACGCGGATTGGCCGAAGATGTGTTCGTCCAAAAATTGGCGAACGCCATCGGCTGGCCGTATTTGGATTTGCCGAAAATTTCCGTGCCGACCGACGCGCGGAAGAAAATCTCCACAAAAGTTGCGTTTCAACATTTCGTCCTGCCGACAGCACTTGAAAATGACAAAATACAAATCGTTGCGAGCGACCCGTTTGACGCCGCGATGATGAACGCCGTGCGCTTCGACGCGCACATGCCGGTGGAATTTGCGCTCGCGCCGCGCTCGGAAATCGAGAAGGCGTTGAAAAAATATTACGGCGTCGGCGCCGAGACGCTCGAAGAAATGGGCGAGGGCGACATGATGGAATTGGAAATCACGGACAAGGAAATCACCGAGACCGACCAGGAAGCCAGCGTCATCAAGTTCGTGAACCAAATCATTTGGGAAGCTTACAAAGACCGCGCGACGGACATTCACTTCGAGCCGGCGGAAGATGAATTGCGCATTCGCAACCGCATTGATGGCATCCTGCATCAGATTCCGCTGCCGCCGCAATTGAAGCGCTTTCAAGCTGCCATTATTTCGCGCATCAAAGTCATGAGCGGCATGAACATTTCCGAAAAACGTTTGCCGCAGGACGGTCGCATCAATGTCCGCATCAAGGGCGAAGAAATTGATATCCGCGTTTCCACCGTGCCGACAGTTTACGGCGAAAGCGTTTCGCTGCGTTTGCTGACGCGCGGAAAAATTTTCTTGTCGCTCGACAAATTGGGCTTCTCGAAAATGGAAGAAGACGCGATTCGCGACATCATCGTCAAGCCGCACGGAATTTTTCTCGTCACCGGCCCGACCGGTTCCGGCAAATCCACTTCACTTTACGCATTTCTTTCGGCAATCAATTCCGTCCACAAACGTATCATCACGATTGAAGAGCCGGTGGAATATGAATTGAAAGGCATCAATCAAATTGCTGTTCGTTCGGACATCGGGCTGACGTTTGCGATGGGTTTGCGCCACATTTTGCGGCAAGACCCGAACGTCGTGATGGTCGGCGAAATTCGCGATTCGGAAACGGCGGAAATCGCCATTCGCGCATCGCTCACCGGTCACTTGGTTTTCTCTACGCTGCACACGAACGATGCGCCGAGCGCATTCACGCGATTGATTGACATGGGCATCGAACCGTTTCTCGTTGCGTCGTCCGTCGAAGCCGTCATGGCGCAACGGCTTATCCGCACGATTTGTCCGCATTGCAAGACGGAGCAAAAAGTGGACGCGGATTATTTGCGGCGCATCGGTTTTCCGGAAGCGGACATCGGCACGGCGAAAATCTGGCACGGCGCAGGTTGCGAAGAATGTCGCGGACAAGGTTATCAAGGTCGCAAAGGCATTTACGAATTACTGCTCGTCACCGAAGCGATTCGCCCAATGATTATGAACCGCGCGCCGGCGACAACGATTGCTCAAAAAGCGATTGAAGCCGGCATGCGCACATTGCGCACGGACGGCTGGAATAAAGTCAAAAACGGCGAGACGACGATTGAAGAAGTTTTGCGCGTCACGCAAATGGAAGAGCACGCCGAAGCAATGAGCGGCGATGAAAAAACCGGAATCTGGGTGAAATCCTAAATAATTCATGCCTCGCTGGAATTCCTGCAACATTTTGCAAATCGCGCCTGACGCGAGCCGCCTCTGGCAGTTCGACGCGAAGGGCGGTAATTTTGTTTTATCGCGCGAACAAAAAACCGCTGACGGCGCGCCGCTGCCGTCACGTTTTGTCGCAAAATCGTGGAACTCGCTTTGGCAGCCGAAATTGAACGTCGCGTGGCTGCCGCCGGAAAATGTTTTCCTGCGCGTCATCGAATTGCCGAAAAGCAATTTCGAGGAAACCCGTTCGATGGTGGAATTGCAATTGGAAAAACTCTCGCCGATGCCGGTCGGGCAAATTGTTTGGGCCATTCACATTTTGCCTTCGGCCTCGGCGGATTTGCAAAGCGTCATCGTGACAATTGCCAGTCGCGCGAACGTTGAAGAATTTCTCGGCAAAATCGAAGCGCGCGGATTTTTGGCCGACCGTTTAGAAACGCCTCTGCTCGACCAATTGTCCGTCACACCGCCGACGGAAGACGGTGCGTGGATTTACGTCGGCACGCGCGGACAAAATTCCGCGCTCATCGCATGGTGGATTGGCGGCACGCTGCGCAATTTAAGTTTTATCGTGCTACCGACAACCGGCGACAGTGTGAAAAGTTTGCGCGAGCAATTGACGCAATTGGTTTGGGCGGGCGAATTGGAAGGCTGGCTTACATCATCGCCGAAATGGCATTTAGTTGCCGACCCGGTGAATGCCGCGCAATGGCAGGATTTTTTTCACGACGCAATTAATGAGCCGGTGCAAATCTCCGCACCACTCGCGCCTGCGCAATTGGCCGCGAACACTGCGCGTCGCGCTGCCGCGGCGACGGACGCGGGATTGTTGCCGGCGGAATTTCCACTGCGTTATCGCCAGCAATTTCACGACCGTTTGTGGCTGCACGGGCTTTACACGATTGGAATTGTCTATGCAGTTTGTGTCGCGATTTATTTCGGCGTGCGGGAAGTTGTCACTTACAAAACGACCGACGTGGAACAACGCGTCGCGGCGCTGGGCACAGCTTATACGAACGTGATGGAATTGCAGGCGCGTTACGACGTGCTCAAAGAGCGCGACCAGTTGAAATACGCGGCGCTGGATTGCTGGAAAATTGTCGCGGAACAATTGCCGGATGATTTGCCGTTGCAACATTTTATATTTGCCGGCGGACAAAGATTGACGTTGAGCGGCACGGCGACGCAGGACCAGTTCGACGAAGTTTTGAATTTCAACAAGGCGATGAAAAAAGTCCAGGTCAACGGTAAGCCGGTATTCAGCCTGACCGGCGGCGAGGATGTGAACCCGCGCATCGTTGGAAATAATTTGAACTGGAGCTTCACGCTGCAATTGGCGAATACGGAGGAGCCGCGATGAAAAACTTTTTCGCGCAATTGCGTCCCATGGAACGGCGGCTGGCCGTTGCCGTGCTCGTGATTTTGATTTTGGTCCTGAACTGGGCGTTCATCTGGCCGCATTTTTCGGATTTAAGCAAACTTGATTCGCGCCGTCACACGGCGTTGGACACGCTTGCAAAACGGCAGGCGGCGATTGCGGACACGAAAAAATATCAGGATTTGGTCAGTCATTTTCAAAGCGGCGGCGGCGATGTGCCGCTGGAAGACCAGGCCATCAATTTTTTGCAGACCATTCGTTTGCAGGCGGCGGCGAGCGGCGTGCAAGTTTTTAATTTTGGCCGCCAAAGCAGCAAGACGAATGAATTTTTTAGCGAGCAATCGGAGGCCATCAGCGTCGTCGCCACGGATGCGCAACTGGTTGATTTTCTCTACAAACTTGGCGAGGGCGCTTCGATGGTGCGCGTGCGCGATTTGGATTTGCAGCCCGACCAGCCGAAGCAGCATTTGAACGCCAACGTCCAGCTTATCGCCAGTTATCAAAAAAAATCGCCGACGGCCGCGACGGCACAAACAACTTCGCTCGCAAAGCCGGCGACTCCGGTGAACGCCAAAACGAATTCCAAACCCGCAACTATTAAGTCAAAATGAAAACTATCCGCATTCACTGCGCTACGGCGCGACGAGCAGCGCTCGTCCTCGTGTTTTTTTTAACCGGACTGAATCTCCTGGCGCAATTGCCGCCGGGCGCGCGCATTTACCCGACGCGTTCGCGCGCGGCAACCAACAGCGCAGGCGCGATGTCGCCGCTGCCCACGACACCGCCGTTGCCGGATGCAACGCTTTTACCGCCGAGCGGCGCTTCGCCGGTCGCGGCGAGCGAAACGCCAAAAGAAATTCCCGGTTACACGTTCAATTACGAAGGCGTGGATGTGTCGCAAGTGCTCGACACCTATGCGGATTTGGTCAACAAGACATTGATTCACGGAAATATTCCGGCAGCGTCCATCGTTTTAAAAACAAAAACGCCGTTGACGAAAACGGAAGCGATTCACGCGCTCGAAGCGGTGCTGGCGCTCAACAACATTTCCGTGATTCCGATGAACGACAAATTTGTCAAAGTGGTGACGACCGACCAGGCCGGCAGCAGCGGCGCGCCGTTTGACCTGACTACGGCGGAAAATTTGCCGGACGTCGGCTCTTACGTGACGCATATCGTGCAATTGCAATATGTCAAACCGAGCGTCATGCAGGGAATTTTAACGCCGCTCGGAAAAGTCAACAATATCATCCCCATTGACGATAATGGCATTCTGGTCATTCGCGATTACGCGGAAAATGTGAAGCGCATGTTGGAAATGATTTCGCAAATTGACATCAGCAGCCCGCAGGAATACACGAATGAGGTCATCCCCATCAAATACGCGCTGGCGACGGACATCGAAGAAGCATTGAACAGCTTGGGCGGGCAGGGCGGCGCATCAACGGTGGCCATTGGAACTTCCGCAGGCAGCACGACTATTAACGGTTTTGGCAGTCCGCAACGCACGACTGGCGGCACACTTGGGTCGGCAACAACAACGCCGACAATTAGCGGCGGCGGCGCGACTGGTTACGCCGGCGGACAACGCGCTGCTTTTGGGGCGCAGGCCACGACAGCCAACGGCACGGCGACCGGCGGAACAACATTTCAAAGCCGATTAAGCGCGCTGCTCAATGCGCAAGGCAGTCGTCCCGGCGGCGGCGGTGGCGGAGCGAACGGGCAGCAGGACCAAATTCAAGTTTTTGGACAGGCGAAAATTATTGCCGATGCCCGCGCCAATTCGCTGCTGGTTTTTGCCACGCGCGCGGACATGGAGCGCATCAAAGCTGTCGTCGCCAAATTGGACGTGCTGCTCTCGCAAGTGCTTATCGAATCAGTCATCATGGACGTGAATCTCGGCAAAGCATTGAGCTACGGCGTTTCGGCGGCGCAACAACAGAAAACTATCAACGGCAACAATCCGAAAATCATTACCGGCGGCGGATTCAACAACGGAAATCCTTTTTTCAATTTTCTTAATAGTGTAACTAACGATATCACCGCCATTTTACCTGGGCCGACCACCATCAACGGCGTTGGCGCCGGGCAATTAAGTTATTTCGGCAACATCGGGCCGACGTGGGACGTTGCCATCGAGGCGGCGGCGGGCGACAGCGCCATCAACATCATCCAACGTCCGCGCATTCAAGCGTCGCAAGCCAAGCCCGCGACATTTTTCGTCGGCAACACCGTGCCTTACATCACCGGCACCACCATCGGCACCGGCATCGGCAACGGCCAAAGCTCGACGTATTCCACGCTCAACGTTGGTATCGAATTGGATGTGACGCCATTCATCAATCCAGACGGACTCGTGGTCATGGACATCAATCAGGAAATTGACGACATTAGCGACGAGACAACCATTGACGGCAATCCCGTGCCCATCACCGACAAGCGCACGCTCTCATCGGAAATCGCAGTTCGCGACAAAGACACGCTGATGCTCGGCGGCTTCATCCGTTCCGACCAGCGCAAGACCAAGCAGGGCATTCCGCTGTTGCAGGATATTCCGCTGCTGGGCGCGCTGTTCAGCAAAAACGATTCGTCCAAGAAGCGCGAGGAATTGATTGTGCTCATGCGTCCGACAGTTTTGCAAACTCCGGCAATTGCTGCCCAACACACCCTCGAAGAAGAACAGCAATTGCCCGCCATTTCCGCCGCCTCGGCGGAATATGACAAGCAGGAAGCCAAACAAATCGAAGCCGAACGCAAAGAAGAAGAAAAACGCGCGCGATTGCGCAACCAAAACAACGGCTATTTCACGCCCGTGCCGCCGCCGGCTGCGACTGACACCAACATCGCTCTGCCGCTGCCGTAAAATAAATGGAGGGGCCGCTTTACGGCACTATTTATTTCGCGGCGAGAGCGCCGGCGAATTGGTGCTCGAATTCGAGTCGCCCGGCAGCAATTTTTCCATGCTGCCGAAAGGATGCAAAATTTCCTTGGGCAAATAGGCCGGAAACGGACGAGGATGCGACAGCGTGCCGGTGACCCGATATTCCAGCAATTTGCTGAACGGCGACGTGACCAGCGAAATCAGCCAGCCAAACAACGGCGTGTTACGCATCAATTGTCCTTGCACGTTGGCGTTCACTTCTTGCTTTAAATTTACCCATCCGACGTATTGCAACCGCATCATCGTGGAATTAATCGTCAGCGAGTCGGAATAAATCACGCCGTTTGTCATGGTGAAATGCGCCGAGGCATCGGTCGCGCGGCTGTTGCCCATGCCGGGAATAATCGCGTTGAGCACCGGCGAAAGAAATCCAAACATGGGCGCGTCCCACAGCAAACCGTCCTGCAAACTTACCCGTCCAAATCCATTTGCGTCATGCCAATCGCGCGTGCTGGCGCTGACCACCATCACGTTGCCGGAAAGCGAACCTTGCAAATGATTCGATGGTGACGCCAAATCGGCCATCAGCAAATGCAAATCAATTTTGGAAACGCTTGCATTGAATTTGAAATCCGCGCCTTCCAGCGGCGTGCTGAAATCGAAAACCGCGTCTCCATTTCCGCTGCCGTGATACATTTCCGCGACGACGTTAGTCAGAATCAGCGTCTCGCCGAGCCAGTGAATCGTGCCGGTGATGTTGCGCGCATTGAATTTGAGCACGGAAAAGTCCTCGCCGTTCATCACGTCGAACGTCATGTCCGCGTCGTCCACGTCGCGAATGTCGTCCACGTTGTGCATCGGCGCGCAGCCGTTCACACGCACCGTCGGCGGTTCAAAAAAACGATACGGCTCGAGAATTTCGGCGCATTTTGGCCCAATGGCGCGCGCGACAAAATGCGGGTCGGTGGTGCTCAATCCGTTTTTGAACCAAATCAATTTGTTCGTAAAATCCAAGGTGATTTCGTCCGCCGTCAACGCCCCGCCGCCGCGCGCCATCAGCGGCTTGAAAAATTTCAGCGTGCGATTTGTGTAAATGAAATCGCCTGCGCAACTTTCCGCCCACTGGCCGCGCACGGCAAAATTCGTCGCGGCCACGAACCCGTTGGCGCCAATGCTGTCCAAATCATTGATGCGGCCGTAAATATTTCCGTCCAGGTAAATCGGCTCGTTGAATTGGAAAATATTCAAAACGCGGACTTCGTTGCTGCGCGTCAAAAATGGCCGGGCAATTTCCGGTTCAATTGCGCCGTGGACGCGCCAGCGAAAATTTTGCGTCAATTCATTTTCGCGGCCTTCCAGTTGCAAATGCGTTTTGCCCTGCTCAAGCGCGAGATTGACGATGAACGAATTCACGTCGCGTCCATCGCCGCTCACATTCAGCGTCAATTGCGGGCGCGGATGAACTTTGGCCAGCGCATCGTAAAATTCCTGGAATTGCTGGCGCCAAATCGTGCCGGTCGTTTTTTTGCCGTGGAAAACGTCCCAATCCCGCAAATCGGACGCATGGACAATTTTGCCCGCAAGCGCCAGATGCGCGCCGGCAAAATCCGCCTTGAAGTTGTCGAGCGACCACGTTTCGTTCGTCTCAAAATGCAATTGGCTGTTGATATTTTCCAGCGCGACGATGTTTGTCGGCGAAAATCGCCAGACCAACCGGCCTTGCCGCAGCGCAAGTCCTTCCAATTGGATTTTACCGCGCAACAATTGGCGAAAATCCGGTTCCAATCGGATTTCCTGCAATGCCAGCGTGGGACTGTCGGAAATTTTTGAGTCGCCGATGCGGACATTTTCTGCAACGAGCCCGCCGACGAAATGTAATCGCAACCGGACAAAATCTAAATTGACGCCGCGCTCGCGCAATTTTTCCACGAGTGGTTTTTTAAGAAATTCGGGCAGGCCGATTTGATTGAACCAAAGCAAGGCGCAAAGTCCCGCGAGGATGAGCGCCCACAATGTGCGGCGACCCCAGCGGAGTCCAAGGCGAATTTTGCGCCAAAAACCGAATCGCATTTACGGAACATTCGCCGGAATTGTCAAATAAGTCGAGACGAACAAATAGGTGGCCGGCGGAAATTCAAACGTCCAGCGCTCGCCGTCCAGCGTGGTGGCGGCAAAAGCCGATTCCAACTTTTGTCCATTCATCCGGATTTGAATCGGCAATCCAAATTCCACGATGAATTTTTTTCCGTCTTTCAATTCAACCGTGATTTGCAAATTGTCCGGCGCAAAACCCCATTCCGGCGGATTTTCATTTCTTCCGACCCAAGCCGCGGCGCCGCTGTCCGCGTCGCCCGCCGTCAATTGGCTCAACCGTTGCATCGTCCGCTCGATATCGTCGCTGACGATGATGCCTTGCGAGCCGGGGGCCAGCGACCATTTGCCAGCGCTGTTGCGGATGAGTTGCCGCGTCCGGCCGTTTTGATGAAGGGTGATTTGCGTGACATCGTTCGGGCTGAAATTCCAGATGTGCCGGTCGCGCAATTGCCAGGCAGCATCCGGCAACGCATGGAAATCTTTCCAGGCAACGGCGTAAATAAAATCTTCGTCCGAACGTTGCGCGTAAATTTTGTCGTCGCGGTTCGTGCCGAAATTCAATTGCGCGATGACGGCGTTCGTGTCGCCAATCGCGGAACGCAAAATGATTTGCTGCCGGGGCGCGTCCAATCCATAGACCGGCAAATCCGACGGCGTCACGGCGTCCTTCGTAAATTCGACTGCGCGCAAGCCTGTGAGGATTTGCAAGAAGGCTTGCGCGCTGAGCGCGTCGGCTGAAAACTTTTCGCCGACGATAGACCAATCGTTCGAGCCGTGGCGCTGCAAAGTGAAATTACGCGCGCCATGCATTTCGACTTCCGCGACGGGCGCAGTCAAATCCACAAGTCGTGCGTCACGAAAATCGTTGACCGTTCCGCGCCACGGCGCAATGGCGTCTTTTTGAATTTTAAAAACGGCGTTCCAGCCTTCGCGTTTCGCGAAAACTTGCGTCGAATCGTCCGCGGGACTTTTGCCGACGTGCAGCGCGGTTGTGAAATTGGTCTGATTGCCAAGCCACAAATCCAAATCGGCGGGCTGCAAACCGAATGGCGTCAAATCGAGCTTCGGATTGTCGGCGACAAATTGGGTGACGCGCGCGGATTGCAATTGCTGCAAAATAGCGGCGATATGCTCATTGTCGGCGCGCGCTTCCAAGGGACGAATCATCCGCCACAAATGATTTGTCGGATTGCGGCGCAGTTCGATGACTTTGGAATCGTTCGTGAGCACAATCCAGTTGAAATTTTGTCCTGCGGCAATGAGTGATGTATCGCGCCACAAATCCGCCGATGTTGGAATCCATCTCAGAAAATCCGCGTCCACGACAAATGCGTCGTCCACGCCGATGACGCGCAAATAAACCTGGTTGCCGGGCGCGGTTTTATTTCCAACGTCCAATTGCCAGCGGCGGTCGCCGGCTTGAATGTCCAAACGCAGTTGTGGATTGGCAAATCCGAATTCCGCGTCCGCATTTTTATTTTCGCGCATTTCGGCGGCGGAAATTCTTGGCGCGGGAATTAATTTTTGCAATGTATCGAGCAGCCCTTCGATGGCGGCGGATTGGCCGGGATAAGAAATCGGCTGCATGACGAGCCAGTTTCCGTTCGTGCGGTCGGCGCGAATCTCCAGTTGGCCGGCAGGAATCACCGAAACGCTCGTGACGGTGGCGGGATTAAAATGCGGCAACACTTCAGACGCGCCGCCGGCAGCCGGGCGGAAATAATGTTGCACGATAAAAATGCCCGCGAACATTGCCGCGGCAATGACGAACCAAATGCCTGTGGTTTTTGAATTCATTTGCGTCGCACAAACCAGAC
>JAJPKI010000273.1 GCA_021323835.1 Verrucomicrobiota bacterium
CGATGGGATTGCCAATTTTGTTCCAGCTCCTGCAAAGTTGAATTTTCGGCAAAACGATTTTTCTTTGAGTTGCGTTTGAGAAATTCGATTTTAATTTTTGCGTTGGGCAGATTTTCGATTCGCTGGCGGCATTGCTGAAATGTTTTGGCAATGCCGTTCCAAATCGAAAGCCATGAATTTTCTTTTTCCGCGGATTCATCAAGACAAAATGCGAGCGTGGCGTTTTTGCAAAATGGCAAAATGGCGGCGAGCAAATCCAGTTCCTGCGGCGTCATCTCGGCAAAACCGTCCAAAAACAAATTTACGATTTTTAATTTTGGATTTTTAATTTCTTTGCGCAGTTCCACAGTTGCAAAATCCAGAAGACAATTGGCGTCCTGCAATTTATTTTTAGTCAGCCAGCCGGAATAATTTTTCAGCAGTAACGCCAAGTCGGTCAATTTGTCGCAAAGGTCGGCGCGGAAATTTTTGCCTTGTGCAAGCGAACGTAGTTTTTCCGGTGTAATTTGGTGCTGCTGCAATTCGCGAAGCAATTGGCTTAATTGTTGGGCAAATCCGGGTCGCCGCGCACTTTGGGGGAATAATTTCAATTCCTTTTCGTGTCGCAGCAACAATGCTCGCAAGACCATGACGCGGCCTTCGTCGGAAAGCAATTGCGGCGGCGCGACATTTAATTTTTCAAAAACAAATCGTGCGAGGCGTTCGAACGACAAAATGTGCAATCGCGTGAAGCCGTTCAGCGAATCGTCCGCGAGCAATTGGCGTTCGAGTTGGAACGTGGCTTGTTTCGGCGCGAGGAAAATCAATTCATCTTCAGAATCTGCTTTCAGTGCGGCCCGCACTTTTTCCAGGCAGCGGAACGTTTTGCCGCTGCCGGCGGGGCCGAGGAGAAATCGCACTTGCACGAGGGAATTTTTACCGCAAATCCCGCGATGACGCAAAGTTTCAAAAGTATTTATAAAATGGAGTGCAAAAAATGTTTGGAAATTGGACAAAAAAGCCCACGCATTTTTATTTCAATTCGCCCGAAATAGTTTACCTTTTCCAGCTGATATGCCATTAACACACACTCGGGAATTGTTTACGAAGGCGTTGAAGGGAAAATATGCGCTCGGCGCGTTCAACGTGAACAACATGGAATTACTCCAAGCCATCATCGAGGCGTGCGAAGAGGAAAAAGCGCCGGTGATGCTCCAGATTTCCAAGGGCGCGCGCCAATACGCGAACCCGGTCTATCTCAAAAAACTCATCGAAGCGGCGGTCAGCCTCTCGACGATTCCCATCGCGGTGCATCTCGACCACGGCGATACGTTTGAGCTTTGCAAGGAATGCATTGACGAAGGTTTCACGAGCGTGATGATTGACGCCAGCCACGAGCCGTTCGAGAAAAACGTCGAAATCACCAAAAAGGTCGTGGAATACGCGCACAAACATAATTGCGTGGTGGAATCCGAACTCGGCCATTTGGTCGGCGCGCAATTCGACGAAGGCGAAGAAGGCGGCGCACATTCGACCAGCGGCCATTACACCGAACCGGATGAAGCGGTGAAATTCGTGAAAGAAACCGGCTGCGATTCGCTCGCGGTCGCGATTGGCAATTCCCACGGCGCATATAAATTCAAAGGCGAACAGCATTTGGATTTGGAGCGGTTGAAATTGATTAAGAAAGCGCTGATGGACGCGGGCATGGGCGATTATCCGCTGGTGTTGCATGGAGCTTCGTCAGTTCCGAAAGATTTGGCCGTTGAAATCAACAAATATGGCGGCAAGATGGGCGAAGACACGGCGGGCGTGCCGGAGTCGGACATCGAAATCGCGCGCCGCACGGGTTGCACAAAAGTGAACATTGACACCGACCTGCGCCTGGCCATGACCGCAGCAATTCGCAAAGTATTTTTTGAAAATCCGAAAGAATTCGATCCGCGTAAATATCTTGGTCCGGCTCGCGCGAAAGTCAAAGAACTCGTCCGTCACAAAATCAAGGACGTGCTTTGCTGTGCGGGACACGCATTCGATTAAATTTTTTTCGTTTCACGAAAATCCCAATCGTTTCGACGGTTGGGATTTTTTATTTGCGCAAAGCTGTCGCAATCTGCGTGACAATTTTGCACGACTTGCTTTATCGCTGAATGGCGACCTTCAAATTCTCCTTTATTTCCAATGGTTTTCAGATTGGCACGCGTAAAGCTAAAAATAAATTGTAGGTGAAAAATTAAAACCATTTAACGAAAGGAAAGATTATGAAACTGACTAGAGTATCTACTTGGCCGACGCTTGGTCGGCTGACGGATTTGCGCGACGAGATTGACCGCCTGTTCGAGGCGCCACTCGCCCGCACGTCCGAATTCCTGGGCTGGACGCCGGCATTTGATGTTTATGAAGAAAAAGACAACTTCATCGTCAAAGCCGAATTGCCCGGCATGAAGCGTGAAGACATCAACGTCTCGCTCCACGACGGCAGTCTGATTATTTCAGGCGAACGGAAAAGCGAAACGAAGAGCGAGGAAGCCGAAGTATATCGTGCCGAGCGGTTCTTTGGAAAATTCCAGCGCGTCGTCGCCTTGCCGACGGCGGTTGCTGCGAACAAGGTCAAAGCCGAATACAAAGACGGCATTCTGTCGGTGACACTTCCGAAATCCGAAGAAGCCAAGCCAAAGCAGATTGAAGTAAATGTAAGTTAATCGCTTCACAAATTGAAAACTCCCGTGGCGAAAGTCGCGGGAGTTTTTTTATTTCCGAAAATACAACAGAAAAATTGCGCCGAAATTTTCCGGCAAAATTCTGTCCTTTATTTTTTTGAACCAGCTTTCAATAATTTCGCATGGAGCATTCATCAAATGAACCGATTCTGAAACTGGATTTGCCGGGCATAAAAAAATTGCGCAGCGGAAAAGTGCGCGAGGTGTTCGACCTCGGTGCCAGCTTCCTGCTCGTGGCCACCGACCGTATTTCGGCGTTCGACGTCATCATGCCCAACGGTATTCCGCGCAAAGGCGAAGTGCTCACGCAAATTTCGCATTTCTGGTTTGAAAAATTTTCGTCGCTCGTGCCGAATCATTTGCTCGCCAAAGCGAATGACCCGTTGCCGAAAAATTTGCAGCCGTTCGCGGATAAGCTCGCGCGACGCTCGATGATTGTGAAAAAAGCCAAGCCGCTCGCCATCGAGTGTATTGTGCGCGGCTACTTGTCGGGCAGCGGCTGGAAGGAATACAAAAAATTGCAAACGGTCTGCGGCATCAAATTGCCAGCGGGTTTGACCGAATCTGCGGAATTGCCGGAACCGATTTTTACGCCGTCCACAAAAGCCGAAGCCGGCCACGATGAAAATATCTCGTTCGAACAAGCTCAAAAAATTGTCGGCGCGGAAATTGCCAATCAAGCGCGCGATTTGAGTTTGAAGATTTACAAAGCCGGGCGCGATTACGCGCGACAACGCGGAATTATTATTGCCGATACAAAATTTGAATTCGGCATGCACGACGGCAAATTGATTTTGATTGATGAAGTGCTCACGCCGGATTCATCGCGGTTTTGGCCGGCGAACGAATATGCGCCGGGCAAAGGCCAGCCGAGTTTCGACAAGCAATTTGTCCGCGACTATTTGGAAACACTCGACTGGAATAAAACGCCGCCGGGGCCGCAATTGCCGGATGACGTCGTTGCTAAAACCACGACAAAATATCTTGAGGCTTACGAAAAGTTAACCGGCAAAAAACTTTAACGTCCCTGCACCCGCGCAAGCCGTCCTTGCTTTCCGCGCCAGACCAAGCCATCTTTTCAAGCCCGCATAGCGGGATTTTTAACGACATGAGTGATGTTCCCGATTTAGGTTTGGATTTAGAGAATTTGTTTCAACCCGCTTGGACAAAGGGCAAGGGCGAAACCAATCGCTTTGAAAAATTTACCGGCTTCGAAGGCGTAAAGCCCGAGCGCCGTTTCGGCGACAGGCCCGGCGGCCGTGGTCCGCGCCGCGAAGGCGGCGGCTTTGGCGGCGGTGAACGTCGTGGCGGTCCGCCGCGCGGTGGTTCCAAGTTTGGTGGTGGCAGGAAACCTTTTGGTGGCCGTCGCGATGACCGCGGTGGCGAACGCCGTGAACGTCCCGAACCGCCCGCGCCGTTGCCGGAAATTTCCGTCACGTTTTTGCCGGACGAAAAAGGCGTCGAACAATTGTCGCGGCAAATCAAGATGACCGGTCGCGCCTATCCGTTGTTCCAAATCGCGCAATTGGTTTTGGACAAATCCGAGCGTTATTCCGTCCAGCTCGGCGTAAAGAAAAAGGAAGATGGCGCGATTGCCCAGCCGTTATTCGTTTGCGCGCTCGACGATACGCCGTGGCTTTCGGAAGAAGAAGTAATTACGCACGTTCTCAAAAATCATTTCGCGACTTTTTATCAAGCGGAAAAAACCGCGACCGAGCCGCCGAAGGGCACTTACACGTTCGTGGCGCAATGCGGCATGAGCGGCGCGATTCTCGGCCCGCCGAATTATCACGATTATCAAAATCAATTGCGCAAGCTGCACGCGGAACGGTTTTCCAAAATGCCGTTCGACGCTTTTAAAGCGCGCGTGAAAATCGTGAAGGACGAAGCCGTCGTCAAAAAATGGATCGAGGAGCAAAGTTTCAAGACGGAATACAACGCGCTGAACGTCGCCGAGCCGCTGAAATTGCCGACGATGGAAGAAGTGGAAAAGCATTTCCGCGCGACGCACAAGGATGCCATCATCAAGCAAGTCGAGAAGCATACGGTCAGCGGTGTTGTCAGCCGGAAACTGGTCAGCCGCGAATTGTATCGGCTCGTGCGCAGCGAGTGGGAGCATCAAAAACATTTCCCGCTGCAACTGGCGACGTTGTTGAGCAAAATGTTCGCGGCGCACGGCCTGCAATTTTTCAAGGTCAACAAAATGGCCGTGCACGTGAGCGTGGCGCGCCCGTTGTATCTCGACCTCGAAACCACGCCGGTGTCCGACGGCATCAAATGCATCGTCAATTTCATCAACAGCAATCCGCGCTGCACACGCAAGAAACTGATTGAATCGCTCGCACCGTCGCCAAAACCGGAAGCCAAGCCTGCTGCGGAAACTTCCGCGCCAACCGAAGCGCAACCGGATTCCAAATTGACGGCTGCGGAACCGGCTGCGCTGCCCGTTGCCGAGCCGACGCCCGAGCAAACCGCGGTGCTGGTGGATTTGCATTGGCTGATTCATGCCGGCGCCGTGCTGGAATTTGCCGATGGCCGGATGGAAACGGCAAAGAAACCGTTGCCGCGTCAGCCGAAATCTGAAAAGAAAACGGATGGAGCGAAAGCCACGGAAGAAAAATCAGCAGCAGAAGGCGAAATCACTTCGACTGAGCCGGTGTCGCAAGCCGAAGCGGAAATTGCCGCGCCGACTGAACCTGCGCCAGAATCCATGTCCGCCGAAAATGTTTCCGGCGATGATAAGCCGATTGAAGAAGTGCCGTCGCCGTCGTAAAAATCAAAGTAAATTTTTAGCCGGAATTTCTGCGTCCAACGGTAAAAATCAACCATGCCCAACCGAACAGGAAACTCACGCCGCCGATGGGCGTGATTGCGCCGAGCCAAAGCATGTTGGTGACCGCCAGCAAATAAAGCGAGCCGGAGAAAAAGAAAATGCCGACGAGAAAACTCCACCATGCGACGGATGAAAACGGTTTACGCTCCGCCAGCACGAACAGCATCACCGCATGGATGAAATGATACAGCACCGCCTTTTCCCAAATAGCCGCCGTGCCGTTTTGCGCGAGCAGCTCTTTCAATCCGTGCGCACCGAACGCGCCCAGCGCCACGGCGAGCAATCCCATCGTCGCGGCGATGCGGGTGGCAAGGGTTGAATTCATCCCGCCAGTGTTGATTTGAAAACAACCCGGCGCAATTTGTTTCTTGACATGCAACCAAATGGTTGCATAATGTGTCTCGAGATGGATGCAGTGTTCAAAGCGTTGGCGGACGAAAGTCGCCGGAAGTTGCTCGACGTGTTGCACAAGAGCAACGGGCAGACGCTCGGCGAATTGTGCGCGCACCTCGACATGACGCGGCAGGCGGTGACGAAACATTTGTTGCTGCTCGAAACCGCCAAGCTCGTCACGGTCGTCTGGCGCGGGCGCGAGAAACTGCATTACCTCAATCCGGTGCCGATTCACGAAATCTCCGAGCGCTGGATTGGCAAATACGAACGCCATCGCCTGCAGGCGTTGAGCGATTTGAAACGCGGTCTCGAAGAAAACAAAAACAAGAAAGGATGACGATATGCAAAAACCAAAGTTAGTTTACACAACCTATATCCGCTCGACGCCGAAAGATGTGTGGGCGGCCATCACCAAACCCGAATTCACCGCTCAATATTGGGGCAAGATGACGAACGTCTCCGATTGGAAACGCGGCTCGAAATGGGAACACCACAATCCCGAGCACGAAGTCTGGATCACCGGCAAAGTTTTGGAATCCACGCCGCCCAAACGCCTCGTGCTGTCCTGGGCCGACCCGGACGATCTCGCGGACAAATCGCGCGTCACATTTGAGATTGAAGCGGCGGAAGACATGACCTGCCTCGTTGTGACCCATGACCAATTGAAACCGGGTTCAAAGATGCTGAAAGGTGTTTCGAGAGGCTGGCCGAAAGTGCTCTCCAGCCTGAAAACTTTTCTGGAAACCGGCAAGGGACTCAACATCTTTTGCAAATGATTCGCGCGCACCAGCCGGAGCTTTAGCAAAGGCTGGTGCGCAAATCCTTCATCATCGTGGTGATGCGGTTGGCAAGGGTGGGGTCATTCAAAATTACGGTGCTTCAAATCTCCATGCACCGTCGCGATTTTTATCAGCATCTGGATCTTTTGGAAAAATTTGAAGTCCACTAACGCCCCAAGAAAGTTGCATCTTGATTCTTTTAATTCTCTCATCACCACGCATCGAGCCTTCCATTCTGAATTGGACATAACCGGCAAAGGGTTGGTTTGTTTCAAAAAAATTGGGTTGGCTTTTTAATATCCACTTCACCGCTGCTTCTTCGTCATTACGCCACGGCACATCCATTTTTGAATATTCTGAAAATAATTGATCGTAGTCCCCGCTTGCGCTTTGTGGGACTTCAATCAAACCATGGTGCTTGTCGAGTGCTTGCCAAGAAGACCAATGCTTTTTGTCGGGGCTATATCGAACATAAAACGAACTGGGGTCAGATGGTTGTGAATCAATCTCTATTGTCACATATGCAGACCGTGCCGGACGCCAAGAAGTGCCGATTGCGACAGGAACGCTTTGGATCCAAAAATCTCGGTATTCATTTGTTTGTCCATTGCCCCAGCCTAATCCATTAGTCGAAACCAAAAACTTATCCGGTTCCGACAAGACAGCATTTGTAATCACTACGGCTGGATTGGTAAAACTGACGACAATTTCATTAAATCCAAAAATGACCGCATGCGAAGAAACTGAAATCAGCAGTGCAACGATGATTAACAGTTTTTTCATTTCGGCATCTTCAATTTCAACTTCGCCGCGACTTGTTCCACGTCTTTGTCGCCGCGACCGGACAGGTTCACGATGATGAGCGCGTCCTTGCCCATTTTCGGCGCGCGCACGATGCATTCGGCCACGGCGTGCGAGCTTTCCAACGCGGGAATGATGCCTTCCAGCCGCGCGAGTTTCATGAAGGCGTCGAGCGCCGCGTCGTCTTTGGCGTAGGTGTATGTCACGCGCTTGTCGTCGTGCAACAGCGCGTGTTCCGGCCCCACGGCGGCGTAATCCAGCCCGGCGCTGACGCTGTGCGTGGATTGAATCTGGCCGACGTCGTCCTGCAAAATGTAACTGCGCGTGCCTTGCAACACGCCGAGCGAACCGCCTTGAAACCGCGCCGCGTGCTGCTCGGGCTTGATGCCGTGGCCGCCGGCTTCCACGCCGACCATTTGCACGCTCGTATCGCCGAGGAACGGATAAAAAAGTCCGATGGCGTTCGAACCGCCGCCGACGCACGCAATGAGCAAATCTGGCAAACGCTTTTCCATTTCCAAAATTTGAGCGCGCGCTTCGTCGCCGATGACGCGCTGGAAATTCCGCACCATCACGGGATACGGATGCGCGCCGTAAGCCGTGCCGAGAATGTAATGCGTGCTGCGAATGTTCGTGACCCAGTCGCGCATGGCTTCGTTGACGGCTTCTTTCAAGGTCTTTTGTCCCGCGTGAACCGGCACGACGTCCGCGCCGAGCATTTTCATACGATACACGTTCAGCTCCTGTCGCTGGCAATCCACCGCGCCCATGTAAATGACGCATTTCATCCCGAACATCGCGGCGACGGTCGCAGTGGCGACGCCGTGCTGGCCCGCGCCGGTTTCGGCGATGATGCGCGTCTTGCCCATGCGCTTGGCCAAAAGAATTTGGCCCATCGCATTATTGATTTTGTGCGCGCCGGTGTGATTCAAATCCTCGCGTTTGAGATAAATTTTTGCGCCGCCCAAATCTTTGGTGAGACGCTCGGCAAAATAAAGCGGCGTGGGACGTCCGATAAATTCTGTGAGGTAATACGAAAGTTCGCGCTGAAATTCCGGGTCGTGTTGCGCGCGGAAATATTCCTCTTCAAGCTCTTTCAGCGGATGCATCAACGTCTCGGGCACGTAACGTCCGCCGTAGGGACCGAAATGGCCTTGGGCATCGGGCGATTTTTCTGCGACTGCGCTCATGCTTGCAGTTTCGCGCAAAAATGCTGGTAGCGCAAAACGATTATTTAGCCAGCCATGCTGGCAATTCTTCCAGCGACGCAATCTCATGCGTGATTTGCGGACTTGTCGGCCGCGGCTTTTTTTCAGGATTATACCAACAGGTATCAATTCCATATTGCGCCGCACCTTGAATGTCCGAATTCCAACTATCACCAATCATCAAGACTTCGTGTTTGGCGGGATTTCCCGTGCGCGCAAATGCCACGTCGAAATATTCCTGCGCCGGTTTGGCAAAACCAATTTCTTCAGAGACGACAATTTCCGAAACGTAATCGCGGATGACGGAGCGCTCTAATCGGCTGCGTTGAACGCGTTTCAGTCCATTCGTCAAAATCGCGATGCGATATTTGCGATGAAGAATTTTCAACAACTCAACCGCGCCATCAATCAATTCAGGACACGCGCCGAGATATTGCAGATAAATTTCGCCGAACGGTTCCGGCTCGTGTTTTACGCCCGCGATTTCCAACAGCAATTCAAACCGGCGCACCTTCAATTCATCAGGCGTCACCTGTCGTTGCTCAAGCGCGTGCCATAATTCCGCATTGATTTGTCGGAACGCTTCGAGGTGGGAAATGTCGTAAGCAATTTTGTGATGTAGAAAAACCTGTTCCAGCGCGATGGCTTGAGATTTTTCGAAATCGAACAGCGTGCCGTCGGCGTCGAAGAAGAGCCATTGATAATTTCGCGCAGCCATGCGCCATTTTGCCTGAAGGAATTATTTAATCCACTTCGTTTCGTTCGGCGGCTGGAATGCGCGCAATCGCTGCAACATTTTCTCCGCGTCGTCTTCGACAATCACCAACTCGCGATGCTTTGGGCGGATAAAACCTTCGCTCGTGGTGTGGTCGAGAAATTCGAGCATCGGGCGATAAAAGCCCGCGGTGTTCAGCAGGCCGAACGGTTTCTGATGCCAGCCGAGCTGGCTCCACGCGAGGATTTCGAAAAATTCCTCGAACGTTCCGTAGCCGCCGGGCAACGCGATGAACGCGTCGGACAATTCGGCAATCAACGCCTTGCGTTCGTGCATATTTTTCACGACGCGCAGGTCGGGCAATTTTTCGTGGACGACTTCCTTGATGACGAGCTTCTCGGGAATCACGCCGATGACGTGGCCGCCGTGTTTCAAAACCGCGTCGGCGACGATGCCCATCAAGCCGACCATGCCGCCGCCGTAAACGAGCTCAATCGCGTTGCGCGCGAGCAATTCGCCGAGCGCGTGCGCCGCCGTCGCGTATTCGGGACGCGCGCCTTTGTTCGAGCCGCAATAGACGGCGATGCGTTTGATTTGCATTTCTGATTTTCGCGGAAAGCGCGAACGGCTCAAAGGAATTTATTTAACCGCGAAATTTTTGGCCGCGAAAGAACGCAGAGAAACACAAAAGTAAAAATCTTTGCGCTCTTTGTGTTCCTTTGTGGCAATTCATTTTGCGCTTGTGTGGGTAAATGGTTTCGCAACACTTTTATTTGTGGCCGCGCATATCACCATGCAAGACGACTTTCCGTGGTATTTTTATGCTTTCATGGTTGGATTTATTGCAGTTCTCATTTGGCTTGGTTATCGCGCTGGCGTTGCTGCTTGGATGCTCTTAAAGTTCGCTAAATTTCAGATGCGATTGCAAACTGGGCCACCGGCTAGTTTCTCTTTTGCAGTATGGAAGCTGGCCCTTTTTTGGATTGCGTTATTCTTTTTCGGAATCATTGGCACTCGGATTATTGTTCGCGCAAATTTTTGTTCATTTCAACGGCTTGATATTTCAGATTCTTCTGTCCAATTAAATTACGAATTGAAATTTATAAAACATGAATTGCCTTTGTCATCTGTCCGAAGCATTGAAATGGTGCCGTTCAAGCATCAAAGATTTGGATTAAAAATTACAACGGCAAATGGCGAGATTTATCGCAGCATGGATTCCGATGATGAAGCTGTAATTTCAGATTGCGGAAAACTCGTTGAAAATTTCAAAGCTTCAGTATCGTCACGATAAATATTTTTCCCCCGCGCCTCTGCGTCTCCGCGGTTAAAAAAATTTGAAAATTAATTCGCCTTCACCGCGGCGACGAGCGCGTTCAAGGAAGCTTTCGCGTCGCCGAACAACATGCGCGTGTTGTCTTTGTAGAACAAATGATTTTCGATGCCGGCAAAACCCGCGGCCATCGAGCGTTTCATCACGATGGTGGTCTTGCAACGGTCGGCTTCGATGATGGGCATGCCGTAAATCGGGCTGGTCTTTTCCTCGCGCGCGGCGGGATTCACCACGTCGTTTGCGCCGATGACGAGGCACACGTCCACGCGGTCCATCGAAGGATTGATCTGTTCCATTTCGATGAGCTGGTCGTAAGGAACGTTGGCTTCGGCGAGC
>JAJPKI010000270.1 GCA_021323835.1 Verrucomicrobiota bacterium
GAAACCGTTTCCGGCCTTGCATCAACTCGCTTTGGAATTTTAGGAAACGTCTATGTAAAATCGTTCGCCCTTGGCAGCGCCATTATTTCCGGCGGCACGATTGGCGACATCGGAACGAGTCCAACGGTAACACTCGGCACTGCGAAAGGATTCGTAGCGGCGAATGGCGCTATCAACATTAAAGTGACCACGATTGCCGCCGCGAACTTGCTGCAAAATCAAACGGGTTCCAATTTGGCCATCATCGAGGCCATTTTCACGGACGGTAATTCGTCATTGCTTTTTGATACCGGCGGCACTTTAAATGGTTTGACGCTGATTGAAACTGATTTGACAGGCATTCAAGATAATGGTGGCACTTTAAGTGGCACTATTCCATGATGAGCCAATACAATCGGGCTCAGTGAAAATAAAAAACCATGAAAACCTCACGCGGACTTACAATTATTGGCGGCGCTTTACTGATGGCGGCGGCGCAAAGCGGGGCGCAATCGGTGGACAAATATTATTTCGATTTGGATGTCGGCGCGGCCGTTCCACAAAATACCGGCATTCGTGTCAGCCCCCTTGGCAACGACGGCAACGTGAAATACAACACCGGGTTTCGCGGCGACCTGAACTTCGGCTACAATTTCACGCCGCATTTCGCCGCCGAATTGGAGAGCGGCGTTATTTGGAACGGCATTCATTCCATTCGTGACAATACCTTGACCGGCTCCGATTCGCGCGCCGACCTTTTCCAATTTCCCGCGCTGGCAAATTTTATTTACAAACCCATGCACGGAGCTTTTCAACCGTATCTTGGCGTTGGCGTCGGCGGCGAGGCGGCCTTTTTCGATTCCGCGAACGTTCCGTTATTTGGCTCAAAATTTACCGATACGGATTTTACCTTTGCGTATCAGGCAAAAGCCGGTTTCAAATATGAAATCAGCTCATCCATTGAATTGGGGATTGCCTACAAATTTCTCGGCACGAGCGGCCACAACTGGTCGGATAACGGCGTCACTTTCAAAACGGATGGCACCATCACCCACGCGCTCGAAGCCACGTTCACCTGGCAATTCTAATTCAGCCTGTTTTTGATTGATTCCAAATCGCGCCTCCATTTCACTCATTGAAATGCACCAACGCGATATTTCAGAAGGCGCAAAAAACAATTATAATCGCTTTCTTTTGCTCGTCGCCGGACTCGGTGGATTGCTTTACGGAGTGGACGTTGGAATTATCGCCGGCGCGCTGCCGTATTTGAACGACACTTCCGGCTTCAACGCCAACCAATTGTCTTTTATCGTCGCCGCGGTTTTGCTTGGCAGTGTCATTTCCACTTTGTTCGCCGGCATGCTCGCGGATTTTTTTGGCCGGAAACGGATGATGATTGCCAGCGGAGTTTTATTTGTCATCAGCATCCCGACGATTGCGCTGGCGCACGGCTATTGGCCGCTCGTTTTCGGAAGATTGCTGCAAGGCATCAGCGCCGGGCTTATCGGCGTCGTCATTCCGCTTTATCTCGCCGAATGTCTCGACGCAAAAAATCGCGGCAAAGGCACGGGAATTTTTCAATGGCTGCTCACCTTTGGGATTTTCGCAGCAACAATGATTGGCCTTTATTTCAGCCATCGTGTCGATGAAGTTTCAAAACTCGGCGACGCGGACAGATTATTTGCATTCAAGGAAGTTGCGTGGCGCGGAATTTTTTGGGTCTCGCTGCCGCCGGGAATTTTATTTGTCCTGGGCAGTTTCATGGTGGCCGAATCGCCGCGCTGGTTGTTCCGTCGAAAAAAAATTGACGCCGCGCGTGACGCGCTGTTGCGCTCGCGCTCAAATGAACAGGCGGAAATTGAATTGAAAGAAATGCAGGAAACCGTCGCCGCCGAAAATGCCAAAACCGCTGCCGGACAAATCAAGGAGTCGCTGTTGCGACGCAAATACGTCATTCCCTTTCTCCTCGCCTGCGTCATTCTCGCCTGCAACCAGCTCACCGGCGTCAATTCCATCATCGGCTACAACACCACGATTTTGATTCAAGCCGGACTTTCTGATTTGAACGCGCATTTTGCCAACTCGCTTTTCACTTTGATAAATTTTCTTGTGACCATTGCCGGAGTCCTGCTGGTGGACCGCAAAGGCAGAAAATTTTTGCTCTCGCTCGGCAGCGCGGGAATCATTCTTTCTCTTCTTATCGCTGGATTCCTGTTTAGGGATGTGGAAAGCAATCGTGGTGATATGAGGGAAGATATACAAAGGCTAGTTTCTACGAATCAGGCACTGTCGTTCAAATTTGATATAAAAACGCAAGGAGAGATGACTGATGACACCGCGCCGAGCACGCTCGTCATCATTTATTCCTACGGCGATTTTCACAGCGCAACGGCGGCAGTTCGCTCCGACGACGCGACGGCCAAGCCAATTGAAATCACGCGCGACAATTGTCTTCCGCCAAACAAAGTGGCCGCGTTCTTTTCAAATCCATTTGCTGATTTAAACAGCGCACGCACGGCGCCATTGAAAATCGAACACGCTTTCATCACCCCAATTCCCGATGCGGCTAATGGCTGGCTCACGGCGATTTGTCTATTCGCGTTCATGTCATTTTTTGCCGTCGGCCCCGGCGTTTGCGTTTGGCTCGCGCTGTCCGAACTCATGCCCATGCGCATTCGCTCCAACGGCATGAGCATCGCGCTGCTCATCAATCAAGCTGTTTCCACGACCATCGCCGCGATTTTTCTTCCGACCGTCGGCAAATACGGTTACTCGACGATGTTTTTCATCTTCGCCGGCTGCACTGTGATTTATTTTATCACCGCTGCATTCTTCCTGCCGGAAACGAAAGGCAAAACGCTCGAAGAAATCGAAGAACATTTCGAAGGCAAAAAATCTTGATGCAATTGCAAAATCCAACCGCCGAAATTTTTGTGCCGGACAAATTGCCGGTCGCGAAAGCGTTGAAGCGCATCACGCATTTGGGCATCGGCGCGCATCAGGACGATTTGGAATTCATGGCGTTTGGCGGTATCGCCGAATGTTACGCGAGCAAATCAAAATGGTTTGGTGGTGTTACTTGCACCGACGGCTCCGGCAGCGCGCGCAGCGGCAAATTTAAAAATTTTTCGGACGCGCAAATGATGACTATTCGTCGTCGTGAGCAAAATGCGGCGGCAAAAATTGGAAAATATGGCGCAATGATTCAATTGAATTATCCGAGCCGCGCCGTCAAAAATCCAAATGACGATTCGCTGAAAAATGATTTGAAGGAAATTCTTGCCGCGACTTCACCAGAAATTATTTACACGCACAATCCGGCGGACAAACACGAGACGCACGTGGCGATTTGCGTCGCAGCATTGCAGGCAATGCGTGAATTGCCGCGTGCGCAACGGCCAAAACGCGTTATCGGCTGCGAAGTGTGGCGCGATTTGGATTGGCTGTCGGACGAAAATAAAATTGTCATGGACGTGAGCGCTCACGAACAATTGGCGGCGCGGTTGAATAAAATTTTCAAGTCACAAATCGCCAGCGGGAAACGTTATGATTTGGCGGTGGCCGGACGACGTTTTGCGAATGCGACATTTTCGAATCCGCATGCGACGGATAAAGCGAGACAATTAATTTTCGGCATGGATTTATCACCAATTGCTTTTGATGAAACTTTGGATATTGTAGATTTCGTCCACAATTACATTGAGAAATTTCGCGCCGACGTAAGACAAAAACTTCTCAAACAATTGGGACGCTAAAATTCGCATGGAAGTCATTATTCAACCCGACGCCATTGCTGCCGCCAACTTGACGGCGCGGCTCATCGCCGCAGAATTGCGCGCCAAGCCGGCGCTTACCCTCGGCCTTGCGACGGGTCGCACGATGGAATCGGTTTATGGACAACTCGTGAAAATGCATCGCGGGGAAAATTTGGATTTTTCACAATGCCACACATTTAATCTGGATGAGTATGTGGGACTCGCGGCAGATAATCCGAATTCCTACCGCTTTTACATGAACCGGCATTTGTTTTCGCAGGTGAATATTGAATCAGCGAACACACATTTGCCGAACGGCGCGGCGAACGATTTGGAAACCGAGTGCAAAAAATACGAATGGCTTATTGTCCAACGCGGCGGCATCGGTTTGCAATTGCTCGGCATCGGGCACGACGGGCACATCGGATTCAACGAGCCGCTCTCATCCTGGCGCTCGCGCACGCGGGTGAAAGCGCTTTCACCGGTGACGCGGCGGGAAAATGCCTCGCAATTTTCAAAACCCGAAGACGTTCCGCGCCGCGCGATTACGATGGGCATCGGAACCATTCTGGACGCGCGGCGTTGCATCATGCTCGCGACGGGTGCGGACAAGGCGGAAATCGTTGCACAAGCGATTGAAGGTCCGATGACGGCGATGGTTTCTGCCAGCGCGTTGCAATTGCATCCGCAATGCGTCGTGATTGTGGACGAGGCATCGGGAGCAAAATTGAAGCGAACTGATTTTTACCGGGAAATTTTTGCGACCGAGCCGGAATGGGAACCCTATTGGAAAAGCAAAGGAGGCGCTTCCGCCGAGACAATCGACGAGTTGTTCGCCGGTAAGGTTGGGTCGTAAGGCAACGCCCATGACATCAAAAACTTTGCATCTGATGTCAGAAACTTAATTACGGACATCAAGAAAAGAGCGGATGAGACCATGAACGCTCCAAAACCATTGAAAACCCCTTGTTTTGAAGGAAATTGGCAAAATCAATGCCATTCACCAATTGCGTCATCTATACCATCACTAAACCATTTTAGTTCTGGACAAAAATCGGTCTCTCTCGTAAAAACAAAAGCATCGGAAGATTCGGGACTCAATGTGCCTGTGGTTTAGGTTGACTTCTTTGGGCTTCGTGGCGTGCTTCCGCAAAAAATTGAAGGGTTCATTATGAGAAACTTATTTTGTTTTGTGATGCTATGTCTTGTTATTCCGATCTGCGGCTGCCGGATTCCTACCGCCTACAACCGGCAACCACCACTGCATCATCCGGTGATTCGCGACTATCAAAAAGTGGTCATCACAACCAACGACGCCTACAGCATCTTCGAAAAAACTTATGTCGAAACTATTCCATTGCCGACGAATCATCCTTCCACAACCGGCGCATTTTCCGAAACGACGACCCGCACGAACGTTTATAAATATTTAGTCCTCGTCAAAGGGACCAATCTCGTTGAATTTCCACCCGCGATAGATATTGAGTTCATCACGAACGGAGACCGCATTTATCCGCTGGCTTATGATGTCATTGATATAAAAAATGAATACGAAGATATTCCCGGCGGCACAATTAAAGCTTTTTTCCAGATTGAATCCGACGCCGATGCGCGGGAGGAATTTGGAACGGATTTCAGTTCCTGTTTTTATGTGGGGCAGGTTGATATATACAACGCGGACACCAACAAGACGTTTCTGGCAGATGCCGCCTCGCTGAGAGTAATGACGTCTTTCTATTTGACGGAAAAAGATTGGGCGAGCAGCCTGACGCTTCAAGAAAATATGCGTCGGCGATATGGCGGAGAATACATTCGGATGCCGCGCCATCCGCTGATTTATAGCGACATTCTGGCAATATTCGAATTCCAGCAAAAATCAGACCCCCGCCAAACATTTTCTGATTATTTGGATTCGGCGGGAACCATCGCTTCCGGTGTCTCTTTATTCGTCCCCGGAGCGCTGTTTGGAAAAGGAGTCAACTTTGCCGTCGGCATTGTAAAACCCGAAATTCAGAAGCGCCTGTTATGGGATTTGTTACAGCACCATGCCAACTTTGCCGCCCGCGGTTTGCCTGAAATTATTCGCGTGCCGCCCAATGGCGCGGTGAACGGATTAGTCTTTTTTCCAAAGCGCGGCATTCCGGGATATGTGGATGGAAATGAAGTGTTCATCAGCTCGTTCAATTCAAAACAGACTGCCTTGATTACCGGCGCATTGATTTCCAACGATATGGAAGCTAAATCAGCCACGCTTCCAACAATCACACAGGCGACTAATGCCGCGCCATTGGCGGTCCCTCCATCTCAAAATTCAGCCGGCCAAAATAAATGAACGCATGAACAGACCGCACGGTTTTCAAAACGCGAGCCTCGACGTTCGCACGCGCAACGGCTTGGACGACCTGTTGATTGAGCCGCTTCACTTTGTTGACCGCCATGGCAACCATTATCGCGCGCCAGACGGCACCACAACCGATGGCGTCTCCACTCCTAAAATCATCCGCGTCTTCCCCGGCTACGACGCGACCGGCGACGATTGGTGGAGTGGCGTGTTGCACGATTCCGCGTATCGCAATTTTCTGCAAATCAAAATGCCTGATGGCACATGGCAAACGGCCAATCTAACGCAGGCGCAAGCCGACGCTTTGATTTTGGAAGCGATGACGACACAACGCGTTGGCTGGTGGCGTCGCCATATCATTTATTTTGCGTTGCGCTTGTTCGGCTCCGGCGCGTTCAAGAAAGACCGGCGTTTGAACTGATTTATTATTCAGAAGAAAACCAACAAAACCAAAAAGTTATGAGTCATTGGCTAATAGGCTGGCTTATCGTCATGTGCGTGGTTCCCGCGCTCGTAATCATCATCGGGAAATTCTTTACGAAAAAATCATCCGACTACAACTTTACCAAGGACGTTTTAGTGCCCGTGAGCACACCACTGGTGGTTGCGATGATCGGAGTTGTGTTCACCCTTCAATCAGAAGACCAGCAGAAGGCCGACCAGCAGACGGCGGTTATGCGGGAAGTCATGGTTTCACAAGACCGACACGACACGGCTTTTCTCGTTGCCATTGACACGCAGTTGGCTGCGCATCTCCGCAGGCTGCAGGCAGATAAACCGATTACCGACCTCTATACGAATTTTGACGAGCAGGCTGTGTTCTTTTTTTACGGATTGCATCGCTCTCAAATTGTGAACGTATGGGCGGCTAAAGGAAATCTTACATTCCCCCGCCTCTGGATTGCGGATGCGTTCCAAATGGTGGCCGACAGCCTCGTCGAAAACATCCTTGGCACAGAGGAAACGGACCCGCGCCTCGACCCGAAAGCAGAAGCTGTGATGTATAAATATTTTGGAGCGACCGCAGCCGATTCAAGCGGGACAAAAACGACACCTTTGCTGATAGATTTTAGCGCGTTGCTGGATGGCAAAGCAGATGCCCGTCTGACCAAAGAGGAAACGGAGGTGCTTGTGAACGAATTCCATCTTTTTCAAGACCGATTGCACAAAAAGCAAATTGACCAGGATGAATTAATCACCGACCTCTTCGCGGCGGACGGATTGGTGGAATATTCTCACACGAGCATCTTTGCCGATTGGTATAAAATGCCGGAATATGCCGCCGACAAAATCCCGGCAAAACCGCCGCTGCCGTCAGACCCGCCCGAAGGTTTCATGGATGCTTTTAAGTTTTATCGCAACGAGGGCACGAACGCATGGAACCGCATTCTCATTTTTGTCAGTCCGCAATCCATTAACCCGCATAAATAAATCACACCTCGCACACCTTCAACACCTCATCACCATAATGGTTAATCACCTTCACGGCGATTTTTTGCTCTTGGGTGATGGGAACGTGCGGCTGGTGGTGCTGTAAATCGTCTGCCTTGCGAATGGTGAATTACGAATGACGAATGGGACGGTAAATCAGCGGGCGAGATTGTAAAAATAGGGTCACATCGTCGAGGTAACCGGACGTTGCGGCGCAACGTCCCTACCATGATGGCCCTCCGCAAGGAGCGCGGTGTGAGCCGACATGAATTTTTCATTCCCAGATTGCGTCCAATTGCCAGCCGAATCGGTTGTTTGTCTGATTTGATAATTTTGCCGGAACGGTTAAACTTAATAAATCCCATGCGAACCCAGCCGCACTTTTTGACGCCATTATTGGCGGCATTTGTCTCGTTATTTTTTTCTTTTTCAATCCACGCCGTGACGAATTCGTGGGCGTATTATGATTCGCCCGGCCATCTGGCTTACCAAATCTGGACAAACGGAAATCATATCATGGATTTTTCTTCCGCCGGTTATCAAGGCGGCGGCGTGGCGATTCCAACCAATGTCGCGACGGTCGTCACGGTCAATCCGTCCGGCGGTGACGACACGGCGGCGATTCAAAGTGCCATCAATACGGTCGCGGGACATTCGCTCGTGAACGGATTTCGCGGTGCGGTGCAATTAGGCGCGGGAACTTTCAAGGTTAGCGGCCAGCTTAACATCAATTCCAGCGGCGTCGTGGTGCGCGGCACAGGTTCGACGAACGGCACGACGATTGTGATGACGAACGCGAGTTCGTTTTTGTGTTTTAGCCTGGCCGGTTCCGGTTCAGCGTCGAAGAGCGGCACGGTGAGCATCACGGACGGTTACGTTTCTTCCGGCACAAATGGAATCAACGTCAGCAGCGCGTCCGGCTTCAACGTCGGCGACACCATCATGCTCAACCGCGTCGTCACGACGAATTGGATTCATTTCATGGGCATGGACACGCTCGTGCGCAGTGGCGTGACGCAAACGTGGATTTCTGCCGGCTCAACCATCACGACGGACAGAAAAATTTCCGGGATTTCTGGAAATCATATTACGCTCGACGCGCCGATAACGGATTCGTTCGACACGAATTATTTAGGAATTCCTGCGGGCACAATGTCGCACTATTCGTGGTCGGGAAGAATTTCAAATGTCGGCCTCGAACATTTGCGAATCGTTGCGCCCCCAAACACCAACGGCTACGGCGCCATCAACATCAGCAGTATCATTGATTCATGGGTGCGCGACATCGCGATTCAGGACGGCATCAACAGCGTCGTAGTGTCGCAAAGCGCCAAGCGTTGCACTATGAGCGACATCAACATCATCCGCACGCTCAATATCACCGGCGACCCGCCCGCGGATTACACCGTCACCGGCACGCAAATTTTGATGAACAAATGTTCGTCCAACGGCAACGACGTGTGGCCGTTCGTGACGCAAAACGAAGGCACGGGGCCGATTGTTGCATTGAATTTTTTTACGGCGGAAACGCGCGGAATGGAACCGCATCAACGCTGGTCGGTTGGTTTGCTAGCGGACAATTGTTCGGCGCCAAACGCACCGTCGGGCGAGCAGGGGATTGCCTTTTTCAATCGCGCCACGGATGGCTCCGGCCACGGCTGGACGATGGGTTGGGCAGTGGCGTGGAATGACGTCACGCCCTATTTTCTTGTGACCGCTGCGCCCGGCACGGAGGATTGGGTCATCGGCGGCATCGGCACGCAAACATCGAAATCGGGACAGAACAACGGCATTTACGACCATTTCGGTAGCATCGTTACGCCGCACAGTTTATATTTGGAACAATTGCGCGAGCGTCTTGGTGGAGCGGCGGTGGAAAATATCGGCTACACGTTGTTCACGATTTCCAATTCGCCGACGGTGCGGACAATCGCCGCAGGAACGAACACCACCTTCAGCGTGAACGTTGGCGACCCGACGTTGATGAGCAACGCCGTTACGCTGGCGGTTGATACTTTGCCAGCCAATATGGGCGCAAGCTTCAGCACGAATTTAATCAACGGCAAAGGCAGCGCGACGCTGACGTTGACTGCATCAAATGGAATTGCGCCAGCCACTTACACGCTCAATATCATCGGCGCAAACGCAGGGCTGACTCACACGTCGCAAGTTAGTGTGATTGTCGGAACATTTTCGCTTGGTGTAAATCCGACTTCGCAATTGGTTTTTCCCGGCAACAGCACGAACTTCACAGTGACGCTCACGACGAATGGCGGATTTAGCGGCAATGTAAATTTTGGAATTGATGGTTTGCCTTCAGGCGCAAATGCAAATTTCAGTCCGACGTCATTGAGCGGAAATGGAACTTCAACGTTGACCGTGACGACGACTGGCGCGACGTTGCCCGGAAATTATCCGCTGAACATTTACGGCACGAACGGCGCGATTGTCGCAATTACGACTGCGAATCTCATCGTCACCGGCAGCGGCACAAGTCCGTTGTGGAACGGCGGCAGCGCGACTGGAAATTATTGGAACGATTTTCTGAATTGGAGCGGAGTGCCACTCGCGTCCGGCAGCGCGCTGATTTTCGATGGCAACGCGCGGCTTAACAATACGAACAACACGACCGCGGGCACGATTTACTCGAACATCATTTTCAATTCCGGCGCGAGCGCATTCACGCTCAATGGAAATTCCATCACACTCAACGGCAACGTCACGAACAATTCCGCAAATCCGCAGACGATTAATTTTGGAATCAATTTCGGCAGCAGTATCACATTTAACGGCGGCAGTGCCGGGCTGAATGTCGCCGGGCCGCTGACAAATACATTTGGCGCGCCGGGCGCGACGTATTTGATGCTCGCGGGCAATGGCACGCTGGCAAATTCATTCAAGAGCGTGAACAGTCCCGGCGGAACAAACCTGATTGCGATGAATAACGCGTCGGCAAATTGGACGCTCGTGGATAATTCTTCTTCCGCCGCCGTTACCGTGCCGTGGATTTTTGCGATTACCAACGGCACGTTTAATTTCGGCGACGCCGATGATGCCCCGACGTTGACGACGACTTCCGCTCGCGGTGCGTCGCTGGACAATCAACTCGGCATGGCCAGCGGCGGCACAGCGACGTTCAATATGGTCAACGGCACGCTGACCACGACGGCGCGATTCAATACAGCGACGATGCTGAATTCCACCGGTATCGTAAATCAAGTCGGCGGCACGTGGAATCTCGGCGATCAATTTCAAGGCGCGAACGGCGGAAATGCCGGCGAACAATCCATCATCAATGTCAGCGGCGGAACGATGAACATCGGCGGTGGCGGCAGCACGCTGTTTGTCGCGAGCCGCGGCGGCGGACAATTGAATCTCAGCGGCGATGGCGTCGTGAATTGCAACATCCTCGATGTTTGCCGCAACGCCAGCGCCACGGTTGTCTGCGCGGGAGTGGTGAATTTGAACGGCGGCACACTGATGGTCAATCGCGTCGGAACAGCCTCCGCAAATGCAGGAACAACTTTCGTGAGTGGCACATCCGCGACGTTGAATTTCAACGGCGGCACGCTTGTTGCGAAAACTTCCGCGACGAATTTTATTCTCGGCAATTTGTCCGCGCCGACAATTCCAATTGCGACGTTTGTCAATCTCGGCGCGAATATTGACGACGGCGGCAACGCCATCACCGTTTGCGAACCGCTGCAGCACGACTCATCGCTCGGAAATAATTTGGACGGCGGTTTGACGAAAATCGGCAGCGGCACATTGACGCTCATCGGCAGCAGCACTTATACCGGCGACACGACGATTAGCAACGGCACGCTCGCATTGTCCGGCAACGGTTCCATTTCCAACAGCGACAACATTTTTGTGAACGCCGGCGCAATTCTCGACGTGAGTGCGCGCAACAATTCGACATTGACCGTCGCGACGAACCAAATGCTCTCCGGCGACGGCGCGGTGAAAGGAAATGTGATTGTCGCCAACGGCGCGACGCTTTCGCCGGGAACTTCGCTGGGCATTTTATCCTTCAGCAACAACCTCACACTCAACGGCGGCAGCACGACGGTGATTGAAATGGACGCTTCAGCCACCACAAATGACGTTGCGCAGGTCGCGGGCACGTTGACTTGTGGTGGCACGTTGGTGCTGACAAATCTGAATGGGAATTTTTCTGCCGGACAAAGTTTCAAATTATTTAGCGCAGGAACAATCACCGGCGCGTTCACCAATATTTCTCCGGCAATTCCCGACGTCAATCTCGCATGGAACACCAATCAATTAAGCAGCGGCATCATCAGCATCATCACGCAACCGACGCCGTTGCCGCATTTGAGCGGAACTTCTGCAGCTGGAAATAATTTCATTTTCAACGCCAGCGGCGGCATTCCGAATTGGGCGGTTACGATTTTAGCTTCCGCAAATGTCGCCGCGCCGTTGAATCAATGGCAGCCGATTGCGACGAACAATTTCGACGGCAACGGCAATTTCATTTTCACCAACAGCCTCGACCCGAACTCGCCGCAGTTGTTTTATTTGCTGCAAATGCAATAGTCGCGCGGAGTTTACGCTTTGAAGTGGCGTCATTATTGCTATAAATGGCGCGTGCCAAAAACAGGTTCAGCACAAATCAACGGCGCCACCCGCATTTGCGCTGTCTATGGATTTCCCGTCGCGCACTCGGCGTCGCCCGCGATGCACAATGCCGCATTTGAAAAATTAAAATTGAACTGGCGTTACATCGCTTGCGAAGTGGAATTGAAAAAATTGGCCGAAGCCATCACCGGCGCAAAGGCGATGAATTTTATCGGTCTTAATTTGACCGTGCCGCACAAATTGCTGGCAGTTGAAATGGTGGACCAATTGGACATTTCGGCAAAAGTTTGGGGTGCCGTGAACACGATTAAATTTGAACGTGACGCCGACGGAAGAATTCGTGCGGTTGGTTTCAACACCGACGCGGATGCTATTTCCAAGTCGCTTTGTGAAGATTTGAAAATCGAATTGAACGGCGCAAAAGTTCTTTTGCTCGGCGCCGGCGGGGCGGGGCGGACGGCGGCGTTAAGACTGGCGTCGGAAAATGTTTCTGAAATTTTTCTCGTCAACCGAACTTTTTCAAAAATTTTAGAACTGCAAAAAGAAATCCAGCAAAAGTTTCCTTCCGTTTATGTCGGGCTGAATTATCCCACATCTTCTGACGTAAAAATTGATTTAGTGATTAACGCAACGTCACTCGGATTGAAGCCGGAAGACCCTTCGCCGCTCGATGAAAATCAATTTTCGCTGAAGCAAACGCGCGCGGTCTACGACATGATTTATCGTCCGGCGGAAACGAAATTGCTCAAAGCCGCAAAAAAAGCGAAATGCAAAACGGCGAACGGTCTCGGCATGTTGCTGCATCAAGGCGCAAAGGCGTTTGAAATCTGGACAGGCAAACCCGCGCCACTCGCTGTCATGCGTGCGGCGTTGAAGAAAAATATTTATGGGCGTTGAGCCGATTTTTAATCCGCAAAACTGGTCAGCCGTGCCGTTCCATTTCTGGTCGCTGTGCTTTTTCGCGCTCGGCTGCATCGTCGGCAGTTTTCTGAACGTTTGCATTTACCGCATGCCGCTCGGCTTGAGCATCGTCGCGCCGCCGTCGCATTGTCCGCACTGCAAATATGCAATTCCATTTTATCTGAACGTTCCGCTCGTGACGTGGCTTTGGCTCGGCGGCAAATGTAAAAATTGCGGCGCAAAAATTTCATCGCGCTATTTCATCGTGGAATTTTTGACCGGCCTCGCCTTTCTAAGTTGCTGGCTGCATTTCGGAAATCCCGACGCTCCGTTTCAGTCTATGCCCGTTGCGATCGTTTTTGCGATTTTTCTTTCCGGTCTTATTGTCGCGACGTTCATTGATTTCGAGCATTTTATTATTCCCGACGAAATCACGCTCGGCGGAATTGTTGTCGGACTGATTTTTTCGCTTCTGCTGCCGCAAATGCAGGATGCAACTTCGCGAGGCGCTGCATTGTGGCAAAGTTTTCTTGGTGCGATTGTTGGCGCGGGAATTGTCTATACGATTTTGCGATTGGGGAAATTATTGTTCGGTCGCCAGAAAATGAAATTACCGGAGGAAACAAAAATGGTTTTCTCCGAAACGCATCTGTATTTCTCGGGCAAGGAAATTCCCTACGAAGATTTGTTCTACCGCAAATCCGACATGATTGTTTTGCAAGCGCGCACAGTTGAACTGATTGACCGCGGTTATGAAAATGTTTTGGTGCGGCTTTCGCCGTCGTCGCTGGAAATTGGCGGCGAAAAATTGAATCCGGACGACGTGCCGTGCATGGAATGCATGAGCGCGGAAATTATTTTGCCGCGCGAGGCGATGGGTTTGGGCGACGTGAAATTCATGGGTGCAATTGGCGCGTTCACCGGGTGGACGGGCACGATTTTTTCACTCGCGGTAAGTTCGCTCATCGGCGCGGTCATTGGGTGCGCGTTGATTTTGATGCGCAAACGCGAATGGTCGTCGCGTATGCCTTACGGCCCTTACATCGCGCTGGCGGCGGCGATTTGGATTTTTTGCGGGAAGAAATTTTTAGCGGCGTTGTTCCGCTAAATCGCAAAATCCGAATACTCCGGTTTCACGGCTTCGGTGGGCGGATTTAACATTCCGGCGGCAACGGTCGCGTTCGTGCCTTGCTCAATCAAAATGAATGCTCCGGTCAAGCGGTTGAAATTGTAGCCGTCAAACACGAGCGGCTTGGAAGTTTTTAACCGGATGATGCCGATGTCGTTCATGCCGAGTTCGCTCGGATTCGGCTCCGGCTCGAAATTCGTCAAATTGATTTTCCCTTCGAGCGAAGTGACGATGGCTTGAACGGTTTGCGTGGCGTGCTTGAGAAAATATTTTTTGCCCGCCGTGACCGGCTTCGGATGCATCCAGCAAATGCGCGCGTGCAAATCGGCGCTGCGACCGGGAAGATTTTCGAGGCCGACAATCATGTCGCCGCGGCTGATATCAATGTCATGCTCGAGGCAAAGCGTCACTGATTGCGGGCAGAACGCTTCGCGCAGCGAACCATCGAGCGTCCAAATATCTTTGACGCTCGTTTTCAATCCGGCAGGCAGCACGACCACTTCCTGTCCTTTGCGAATAATTCCGGCGGCAATCTGTCCGCTCACGCCGCGAAAATCATGTAGCTTTTGGTCGCGCGGATTGTTTGGGCGATTCACCCATTGCACGGGAAAACGCAGCGCGCTCAAATTCCAATCACTCGCGATGTGAACTGTTTCCAGATGACTCAACAACGTCGGGCCATCATACCACGGCGTGAATTTCGAGCGTTCGACGCAGTTATCGCCGTTGAGCGCGCTGATGGGAATGAATTTGACGTCGCGAAAAACGTCGAGCTTGGGAATAAAATCTTCAATCTCGTCGCGGATTTCCAAATAACGTTCTTCGCTCCATTCGACTAAATCCATTTTGTTGACGGCGATGACGAGATGCGGAATGCCAAGCAGCGACGCGAGATAAATATGGCGGCGCGTTTGCTCGATGACGCCCGCGCGCGCGTCCACGAGCACGATGCTCAGATTTGCGGTCGAAGCGCCCGTGACCATGTTGCGCGTGTATTGCACGTGACCCGGCGTGTCGGCAACGATGAATTTCCTGCGCGGCGTCGCAAAATAACGATACGCGACGTCAATGGTAATTCCTTGCTCGCGCTCGGCGCGCAAGCCGTCGGTGAGATTCGCCAAATTGATTTGTCCGCCGCCGGTGATGTCCGCGCTGCGTTCGAGCGCTTCAATCTGGTCTTCCATCAGTGATTTGGAATCGTAAAGCAACCTGCCGATGAGCGTGGACTTGCCGTCGTCAACACTGCCGCAAGTGTTGAACCGCAAAATTTCGATGGGATGTTGTGAATGTGGCATCGGTTCAGGGAATAAATAAAAGCACGAGCACAACAATGTTGATGACCGTGCCAATCGGCAAATACCAAAGTCCAGCAATGGCCGCGACTTTTAATGCATTTGCTGCCCACGGCAAACGAAATAGAAAACAAGCCAGCAATGCGAGCGTGATGATTCCTTGAAGAACAAAAATCATTTTCACGAGGTTCGAGCGCGGTTCAAGGCCAACTGCCTGAACAATTTTTGCCCACGGACCTAATTGACCAGCGCTCGCGCCGGATTTCGGCGTGATATAATCGCCGGTTGCAAATGCATGAACGCCATCAACGACCATGTATCCGGCGTTGATTACAATC
>JAJPKI010000243.1 GCA_021323835.1 Verrucomicrobiota bacterium
CAGCTTACAATCGGTCGCGCTCGGTGGCGCAAATTTTCAGAGCGTTGCATTTCTCGGCCAAAATGCCGTTGCGTGGCTGCCACTCGCGGGCGACGTTTGGGATTTCAAAGCGCTTGACGGTTATGACACACCGATTAAGGACGGCTATTTGAACGACGTGACGGCGGGCGATTTGACCGGCGACGGGCGCAAAGATTTAATTTTCATGGAGACATCGAAAAATTATTTGGACGTTGTGCGTTTTGACGGCGCAAAATTTTCGCCCGGAAATCGCTGGCAGGTTTTTGAAGCGCACACGTTTCGCGGCGCGAACAATGCGCTGCCCGAGCCGCGGGAGGCATTTGTTGGCGACGTGACCGGCGACGGCAAAAACGATTTGCTTGTCATTACGCATGACCGCGTGCTGGTTTATCCGCAGGAATGATTATTTCAAATCCGGTGGGCGCGGGGCGAAGAATTTAAATTCCATTCCATCCGTCGTCGTCTTTCCGGCGAACACGGAAAAATAAAAATATTTTGACACGCGGTCAAAATCCGGCAGCAGCGAAAAATCCATCCAATTATCCACGGATGGTTGCGGCGCTTTCAACAACGGCGAAGTCAATAAACTGCTTGGTTGCTGGTTTTTCAATTTAGTGAACAGTGGACGAAATGTTTCGCGCTGATTTTGGTAGCCGAACAAGCCAGTGCCTGCGCCGCCGACGTGTTGCGCTGCGTCAATCAAACCATTCGCGCCGCTCAACGGCTTCGGCGGATTTCCCGCGCTGCGCAAATAATTTTCAATCAACGAAACGTCCGTTGCAAATGCGACATAATCGCCGCTGAACGTGCAATAAAGAAATCGCTGCGGCACATTTGCGCCGCGAATTTGCGGAGCGGGCAGGGGAATCGTGTAAATTTTGCTGCCTTGAAAATTTCGCGGCTCGGGAACTTTCCCCTGCGTGCGCGCGGCAAACGACATGACGGTTTGAATCGCAAACGCGGCGCGCCCGCTGTCGTGGGCGGCAAAAAGAAAAATGGACGGCGGATTTTGCGAATCGGCATTTCCGGGCATCGTGTAGCCGATAAAATCGTCGCCAAGATTTTCAAAAAGATATTTGCGCACATCGAAGCCCGGATTGTCGCGCTGCGCGGCGGCGTTGGCCGCGTCGAGGGCGGCGTTCAGGCTCGCAGTTCCGCCGGGCAGCGTGTCATCAAGCAGATTTTGCAATTCCTTCCAGCTTTGCGCGCCATCCATGCGCCAGCGCCAGAATTTAATCGCGTTGGCCGGAACAAAAGATGGCGGCGACGCGTTTTTGGCTTCGGTCAAAAATATTTTTGCGAGCCCGCTGCGGCTGGGTTCCGGTGCCGCAACGTAAAAATCAAAAAGTCCGCCGTCGGGATTTTGGTGATATGTGAAACTTGCGCTATTCACGCCATTCAAACCGGCGGTTGCAAAAATTTTTGCCCACTGCGGCTGCGGAAAAACCGTCGGCGCCATCGGATTTGGCACTGCGGGCGGAACATTTGCCAGCACACTGAAAAATGTTTTGGCATTGAACCAGCCAAAATAAAGCGGCGCGTCGTGAAATTGCGAAAGCCTGGCGGCGGCAAATGAGGCGTTGTCATTCAGCGACGGCATGGCGCTGCCGGTTAAATGCGCGACGACCGGCGCGACGGCTTCGACGGAATTTCCGGCGATGAGCAGCGATTCAAATTGGCCGACGACAAGTTCGCTTGGCTTTTTTGGTTTCGGCGTCACGCCGAATTCCTGCATAGGCGGCCGTTTGGGAAACAATTTTAAAAGTGCGGGAATGTCGTTGCTCGAAATCGTGACGACGGAAAATGAAATGCCGCGGACGACTTCCGTGCGAATCGGTTTGCCGTCGTCGCGCCATTTTTTTTGGAGCGCCAGCAAATTCGTTTTCAGCGATTCGCTATTCGTTTTGGCGTCGAGCAACAGTAGAAATCCGGGCGAATGCTCGTCGCTGCCGTCCCAGCCGTTTTGCGTGACGGCAAAAGTCAATTGTCCCTGCGGCAAATCGGCGAAATCGGAAAGTTTCACACCGAGGTCGCGTTCAAGCGGCACGGCAAATGTTTCGTTCCATTTGGAATAAAAATTTTCACGGAACGATTTCATCGCATCGTCGTTCCAGAATTGCCATTGCGGCGATTGCTTCGCGGAAAATTTTAACGCGGCAAAATCGGGAACGGTGAGAACAAACAATGTATCCGACGGCAACAATTCTTCGGCGGACGGAATTGCAGCACGCGAAGAAACGGCAAAAGCAAACAGCGCAAAAAAAACCAGGCGCAAAACGGATTTATTTTTCATCCGCTTTCTGGTTCGTGCGGCTCGGCGGTTCGAGGTAGCGATACGGATTGTTCGGATTGTCCGCCGAATAAGCAAACGCATCGCGATGCTCGAGGAAATTTTTCACCAGTTCAACGGGAATCGCAAAGCCGAGGCCTTCGCCAAAAGTGATTTTCATGTTTGTCACGCCGACGACCTGCCCGGCGAGGTTGAACAGCGGGCCGCCGCTGTTGCCGGGATTGATTTGCGCGCTGGTCTGCAAATAAAGCTGTCCCTCAAGTTCGCGTGTCTTGGTGCTGATGATGCCTTGCGTCACCGTGCGTTCGAGGCCGAGCGGACTGCCGATGGCAAAAACGGAATCGCCGACGTTCAGCGCATCTGCGCTGCCCAGCGAAACGAATTTGAACTTCGGCGCGTTCTTGTCCTCGATGTGCAGCAGCGCGAGGTCGTGAAATTTGTTGATGGCGATGATTTTGACGTTTTTGTAAGTCTCGCGGTCTAGGTCGCCGCCGTTTTGATGATAAACTTCCACGGAAATTTCCGTCTCGCCTTCGATAACGTGGAAATTCGTGATGAGATAACCGTCCGCGTTGATGAAAAATCCCGAGCCGAGTCCGCCGGGCGTGCGCACTTGCACGACGGCCTCGCCGATTTGTTTGACGAGCGAACTGACCTCGCGGTTCGGCGCATTCACCGCGCCCATGGAATAAAATTGCGGCGAAAGGACGTTGAGCAGCGGGCTTTCGGGAGAAGTCTTTTCCAGCACCTCGTTCGCGCGGGAAATTTTTGTGACGGCGCTTTTGGGAATCACCAGCACGGTGTAGCCGACGTCCACGA
>JAJPKI010000087.1 GCA_021323835.1 Verrucomicrobiota bacterium
AATCATGCCGGTTGCGGACTTCGCTGGAAATTTCGTCTAGGGCTATGACGGTGTGAATTTGTTTGCGCCGTCACGCTTGTATGGAACGCCCGAAGATTTTCGCCGTTTCGTCAATCGCGCGCACGCGCTTGACATCGGTGTGATTTTGGATGTCGTCTATAATCATTTCGGTCCCAGCGGAAATTTTTTGCGCAAATTTTCAGGGGATTATTTTTCTGACCGTTATTTCAACGAATGGGGCGACCCGATTAATTTCGACTGCGAACATTCCGCGTCGGTTCGCGAATTTTTTCTGACGAACGCAGCGTATTGGATTTCTGAATTTCATCTGGACGGCTTGCGGCTCGATGCGACGCAGCAAATTTTTGATTCGTCGCCGCGCAATGTCATTTCGGAAATCATTCATGCTGCGCGAAATGCCGCCGACGGCCGTAAAATTTTTATTCTGGCCGAAAATGAGCCGCAGGAGGCGAAAATGATTCGCGCCAATTCTCTGGGCGGTTTCGATGCCGATGCGATTTGGAACGACGATTTTCATCACAGCGCCATGGTCGCGCTCACCGGTCGCAACGAGGCGTATTACACCGATTACAAAGGCACGCCGCAGGAATTTATTTCCGCCGTCAAGCACGGATTTCTATATCAAGGCCAGTGGTATTTCTGGCAGAAAAAATTTCGCGGCACGCCCGTGCTCGACGTGCCGGCGGAGCAATTCATCGCCTATTTGCAAAACCACGACCAAATTGCGAATTCACTTCGCGGTCAGCGGTTGCATCAAATCACCAGTCCTGGCCGCAGCCGCGCCATGACGGCGCTGCTGTTGCTCGGGCCAAACACGCCGATGCTTTTTCAGGGCCAGGAATTCGCCGCGTCTGCGCCGTTTCTTTATTTCGCGGATCACGAACCCGAATTGGCGGTGAAGGTCGTCGAAGGCCGGCGGAAATTTCTATCGCAATTTCGCAGCCTTGCTTCTGTGGAAATGGACCCGTTCATTGCCAACCCGGCGGATAAAAATACTTTTGCGTGCTGCAAGCTGGATTTTTCCGAGCGCAAAAGGCATTCCGGCATTTACCAATTGCATCGTGATTTACTTTGCTTGCGTAAAGGCGATTCCGTTTTCAGCCGTCCGCATGCACTCGATGGCGCGGTGCTCGGCGCGGAATCGTTTCTGTTGCGATTTTTTGGCGACGATGACGACGACCGTTTATTGATTGTCAATTTGGGAATTGATTTGCATTTGTCGCCCGCGCCCGAGCCATTGCTCGCGCCGCCGGAAGATTCAAAATGGGATTTGCTCTGGTCGAGTGAAGAGCCGATTTACGGCGGCAGTGGCACGCCGCCGTTCAACGGGGAAAATTGGGAAATCACCGGCCACGCCGCACTCGTTTTCAAATCACAAAAAATTTCTCATGGAAAAACTGATTCGCAAAATTGAAATTCCGCGAACATCGAACGACGAAACGCACGCCGTATTGCGCCGGCAATGGCTCATCGCGAACGGCCTCGGTGGTTATGCGAGCGGCACGATTAGCGGCGGCTTGAGCTGGCGTTATCACGGCCTGCTTATCGCCGCGCTCTCCGAGCCGCACGGACGTCTGATGCTGCTCAATCAACTTGCCGAGTCCGTGAAAATTGACGGCGATTGGCAACAAATTTCCGATGTGGAAGTTCCGCATGAAAAAAATCTTTCCGCGTGTCCGTATTTGAAAGAATTCCGGCTGGAAAATCTTTTGCCGGTTTGGCGTTACGAAATGGACGATGTCGTCATCGAAAAAGAAATTCTCCTGTTGCACGGGCAAAACACGGCTCACATCAATTATCGTTTGCTGTCCAATCATGAGCGTGTGCAAATTCAATTGCAGCCGTTCGTGCATTTTCGGAAACATGAACAGCCGGTGACCCGCGAAATGCCGGAAAGTTATTTTCTCACCGTCAACGGCCGGCGTTACGAACTCGCCACGCCGCATTTGCCGTCGCTAAAAATGACTTTAAGCGCCGACGACGTTTGTTTTTCAAACGACGGCGGCTCGCGTCGCGAAATTTTTTACGAACGCGACGCCGAGCGCGGCTGCGAATCCCGCGGTGTGCTTTACAGTCCGGGATTTTTTCGCTTCGAATTGACGCCGCGCAAAATGGCGACGTTCGTCGCGTCGGCGGAAACATGGGAAGAAATGCTCGCGCTTTCGCCGGATGAAGCGCTGGAATTGCATCACGTTCGCTGCGAGCGGTTGCTGCAATTGGCAAATCCAAAAACTCGCGCGCGTCCGGCAGCCGATTTGGTTCTCGCCGCCGACCAATTCATTGTTAAACCCGTCGGGCGTGTCGCCGACATCGCGCGTGCGAGCGCGGCGGGCGACGACGTGCGCACGGTCATTGCCGGTTATCACTGGTTCACCGATTGGGGACGCGACACGATGATTAGCCTCGAAGGTTTGACGCTCACGACCGGTCGCGAATTGGAAGCGAAATGGATCTTACGCACGTTCGCGCGGCACATTCGCGACGGCTTGATTCCAAATCTGTTTCCCGAAGCCGAGCATCGCGGACTTTATCACACTGCCGACGCGACGCTTTGGTTTTTCCACGCGATTGACCGCTACGTCAATTGCACGAACGACCGCCACACGTTGCGCGCGTTGTTGCCAAAACTTTTGGACATCATCGAGCATCACGTGCGCGGAACGAAGTTTGGAATTCGCGTTGACTCGCACGACGGTTTGCTTACGCAAGGCGCGGAAGGTTATCAACTCACGTGGATGGACGCCAAAGTGGACGGCTGGGTCGTCACGCCGCGACGCGGCAAAGCCGTGGAAATCAACGCGCTTTGGTTCAACGCGCTCAAACTTTTGGAAAACTGGCTGCGCGAAGAAAAAAATGAAGCGACTGCGAATGAAATCGCCGCACGCGCGCAGCAGGCGTTCGATTCATTCAATAAACGCTTTTGGTATGCGAACGGAAATTATCTTTACGACGTCGTTGATGGCGAGAACGGCGACGATTCCGCGCTCCGTCCAAATCAAATCATTTCCATTTCATTGAAACATCCGGTGCTCGACCGGCAACATTGGAAATCTGTTTTGGAAATTGTTCGCGACAAGTTGCTGACGCCGGTTGGATTGCGTTCCCTCGCCCCGGGACACAAAGATTACAAGCCGCGATACTTCGGCGATTTGCGCGCACGCGATGCGGCGTATCATCAAGGCACTGTTTGGGCATGGCTCGTCGGCCCATTTATTGACGCGTGGCAAAAAACATTTTCCGACGACCATGAAACAATTCGCCGCGCGCTCGACGGATTCAATTCGCATTTAGACGAAGGGTGCGCCGGTTCGATAAATGAAATTTTCGACGCCGAACCGCCGTTTACGCCGCGCGGCTGCATTGCGCAGGCTTGGAGCGTGGCGGAAGTTTTACGTTGCCTGGTTAAAATTGTCGGCTGAATTGCAAGTTGCGCTTGTGAATGAAATGGCGCAGGCATCGTGCAAGGAATTTTTTCTTTTGCTGGATTTTTTTCCTTAAAAATTTTGGCGCGATTTTCGCTGGATAGTTCTTTTGAAATAATTTTAACAATTAAACGAAAGGAAAATTATGGCCATGACAGCAGAAAAAGAAATGGAGCACATCGGCGAATCCAAAGCCATCGAGAATCACGACCACGACATGATTCATGAATTGAGCAAGCGGATTGACGCCGTGTGGCGCTTTGACCAATACATCGCGAACGCAGAAGGCGACAGCGAATTGCAGGACTTCTGGCGCGAATTAAAAGAGCAGGAACAGGAAAATGTTCATCGGCTGAAAGAATTTGTCGCCGAACACATCGAAAAAGATTGTTTCTAATCGTGAGCGGGTGAGGGGACTGCGCCGGACGAAATCGTTCGGCGCAATTATTTTAATTTTGCAACAGTCACATTCGCTGCAACGAATTTAAATTAGCGAACCGGTTTCGGCGCGAATTTTAGCGATTCCGTTTTCGGCAAGTTCCACGTGTGATGGCAATGGTCGCAATATGCCTCGTGCTCAATGACGCGGAAAATGATTCCCAAATGCAGCAGCAACGTGGGCAGAAAAAATTTGCGCGTCATTTGCGGATAATTGATTCGCAGCGACCCGCACGACGGGCAATGAATCGCGCGCTCCAGCGCGGGCGCGACTTCCGGCGCCGTGTCCAAAAAATGCGCGGCATTCTTGAAATCATTGGCGTGGACCTGCGCGCGAAACGTGGCGCGCGGCGGGCAGAGGAACAAAAATGTTTGCAGCAATCTGTCGAAATAAACGCGCGCCTCGAATCCTTTGCCGCGCAAAATTTCGACGAGCCTTTCACCGTCGCGCATATTTTCAAACAAGGCCACGTTCACCCAACTTCCATTTCCAAACTGTTTCATAAAATGCCTTTCGTTGTTCCTGCAAAGAACGTGCCACTGAAATGGCATTTATTCAATTGCTGCATTTGCGAATCCAAATCCATCGTGTAATTTGCAACATGGAGGCGGATTATCAGCCGATTGAAAATTACGGCATTATTGGCGATTTAACCACGACCGCTCTCGTGGGCATGAACGGTTCGATTGATTTCATGTGCTTTCCCGCGTTCGATTCGCCGACGATTTTCGCAAAATTACTGGATGCCAATCGCGGCGGATATTTTCAAATCGCGCCGGCGAACGGTGAATTCAAGCAACGCCAGCGCTATTTTCCGGACACAAATATTTTGCTCACGCGCTTTCTCGGCGAACACGGCATCGCGGAAATTTCCGATTTCATGGCCATGCAACATTTGGGTCACAGCCACAATCTCGTGCGGCGCATCAAAGTTGTGCGCGGCGAAATTCCCGTGCGCATGGTTTGTGCGCCGAAATTTGATTACGCGCGCTGTGGCCATAAAATTGAAAAGCGCCCGAACGAAATTATTTTCATTCCCGACAAAAAAAATCTGCCGCAATTGCGATTGCGCGCAAGCGTGCCCTTAAAAATTGTCAATGGCGAGGCGATTGCCGAATTCAAATTACGCGCGGAGCAGACGGCATTTTTTATTTTGGAAAAAGCAAATGGCGAATCGCCGTCGGCAAATCCGGATTACGTTTCCGAAGCGTTCAAGGAAACGATGAATTATTGGCTCAATTGGGTTTCGCATTCCAAATATCGCGGGCGCTGGCGCGAAATGGTGAATCGCTCCGCGCTCACGCTGAAATTGCTCACGTCGCATCCGCACGGCTCGATTGTCGCCGCGCCGACGTTTGGCCTGCCGGAATTGGTCGGTGGCGAGCGCAATTGGGATTATCGCTACACGTGGATTCGCGACGCGTCGTTCACGCTCTATGCGCTGATGCGGCTCGGCTACACGGAAGAAGCGCAGGCATTCATGCGCTGGATGGAAAAACGTTGCCAGGAATTGAAGCCGGGTCGTCCGCTGCAAGTCATGTATCGGCTCGACGGCAAATCGGAATTGCCGGAGAAAATTTTGAAACATTTCGAGGGCTACCAAAAATCGCAGCCGGTGCGCATCGGCAACGCGGCGTCGGATCAATTGCAATTGGACATTTACGGCGAATTGATGGATTCGATTTTCATTTACGACAAACATGGCGAGCCGATTTCCTACGATTTTTGGACGAACCTTTCGCAAATCGTCGAGTGGATTTGCGGTCATTGGAAAAAACCGGACGACGGCATTTGGGAAGTGCGCGGCGGCGCGAAACAATTTTTATATTCGCGCGCGATGTGCTGGCTGGCGATTGACCGCGCGATGCAAATCGCGCGGCGACGTGCGTATCCGGCGCCGCTCGTGCGCTGGCTGAAAGTGCGAAATAAAATTTACCAAAATATTTACGAAGAATTTTGGAATCCGAAATTGAATTCCTTCGTGCAATATCGCGGCGCAAAAAGTGTGGACGCGGCGGCATTGCTGCTGCCGCTGGTTCATTTCATGAGTCCGACCGACCCGCGCTGGAAATCCACGCTCAAAGCCATCGAAAAAAATCTCGTGGAGGATTCGCTTGTCTATCGTTACAACCCGGACAAAGCCGCGCCCGACGGCATGACCGGACGCGAAGGAACATTTTCCGTTTGCTCGTTTTGGTATGTGGAATGTCTCTCGCGCGCCGGTGATTTGCCGCAAGCACGTTTCATTTTTGAAAAAGCGCTTGGTTACGCGAATCATCTTGGCCTTTATGCCGAGCAACTTGGTCCATGCGGCGAGCATTTGGGGAATTTTCCGCAAGCGCTCACGCACATCGCGCTCATCAGCGCGGCGTGGAACTTGAACGCGCGATTGGACGGCGACACGGGGGTTTGAAATTGCTGCCGTTGCAAATTCAAAATTCTTTTTTTGCGCGCGCAATCCGCGTAACCTGCGCGCGGAAATGAAAATCCTTGTCATTGGTTCCGGCGGACGCGAACACGCGTTGGTTTGGAAACTCGCGCAATCGCCGCACGCTGAAAAAATTTTCTGCGCGCCGGGAAATGCCGGCATCGCGCAGGAACGGCTCGCGAAAAATTCTTCGCCGGTCGAGTGCGTGAATATTTCCGCCGAAGATTTGCCGAAGCTGCTGGCATTCGCGTTGGAAAAGAAAATTGGACTGACGGTCGTTGGTCCGGACAATCCGCTCGCGCTTGGCATCGTGGATTTATTCCAGAAAAATGGTTTGCGCATTTGGGGGCCGAACCAAAAAGCCGCGCAATTTGAATCGTCCAAAGTTTTTTCGCAAAACTTCATGGAGAAATACGGGATTCCGACGGCACGCGCCGGAACTTTTTCCGATGCAACGGCGGCGAAGAAATTTGCCGGAGAATTGAATGGCAAATGCGCCGTGAAGGCCGACGGCTTGGCATTGGGCAAAGGCGTTTTGATTTGCGGGAATGTTTCTGAAGCGGAAAAAGCGATTGATGAAATTTTGATTTCGAAAAGTTTTGGCGCGGCGGGCGCAAAAATTGTGATTCAGGAATTTCTTGAAGGAATCGAAATTTCACTTCACGCAATTTGCGACGGCAAAACCGCAAAACTGTTTCCGACCTCGCAAGACCACAAGCGCGCGCTTGACGGCGATAAAGGTTTGAACACTGGCGGCATGGGAACGTATTCGCCGACGCCGTTCGTGAGCGATGCAGAGTTAAAAAAAATTGGTGAGGCTATTTTAAATCCGTGGCTGCGCGGTTGCGTGGAAGAGAAAATTAATTTTTGCGGCATTTTGTATCCGGGAATCATGCTGACAAAGACCGGCGCGAAGGTTTTGGAATTCAACGCGCGCTTCGGCGACCCGGAAACGCAGGTTTATCTCACGCGATTGGAAAATGATTTAGTGGAATTGCTCGATGCGAGTGTGAGCGGCGCGCTCGACAAAATGGAATTGCGCTGGAAACCGGAAGCGAGTGTTTGTGTGGTGATGGCCAGCGGCGGTTATCCGGGAAATTATGAAAAGGAAAAGCCGATTCGCGGATTGGACGACGCGGCGAAATTGCCGGGCGTAAAAGTTTTTCACGCGGGAACGGCGAAAAAAGGAAATGAAATCGTCACCAGCGGCGGTCGCGTTCTTGGCGTGACAGCGTTGGGCAAGGATTTGAAATCCGCGCAAGCCGCTGCTTATGCTGCTGTTAAAAAAATCCATTTCGACGGCGCGCATTTCCGTCGCGACATTGCGGCGAAGGCGTTGCCTTAATTCATCGGCTTTACTTCTTTTCATTTGTGAATCATTTTTAACGGACATGACTCGACTTTTTTTGATTTTGGCAGCGATAGTTTTGGCCGCGCAAATTTCTGCGCGCGCGGATTTGGTCAAATCTTCAATTCTGGAAAATGACATCGCGTATTTGCGCGTCGGCGAAGTTGGAACAAATTTGCCGCAGGAAATTCAGTCGGCACGAGCTGCGCTTGCTACGACGAATCAAATTGCCGGAATCGTTTTGGATTTACGATTTGCAGACGGCGTTGATTTTGAGTCAGCCAAAGCAACGGCCAATTTGTTGGCCCAGAAAAAATTACCGCTGGCGATTCTGGTGAATGAAGAGACGCGCGGCGAGGCAGTAGCGCTGGCGGCGATATTGCACGAAGCACACGAAGGGTTGGTTTTTGGCCATGCGACGGAGGCCATAAAATTCACCGGTGGACCGCTCCAACCGGACATTGCAGTCGAAACCACATTGGCCGACGAAAAAAGTTTTCTCGAAAATCCGTGGGGAACGATTTCGACGAATCAAATTCATTTAACAACAGCGACGACCAACGATTTCTTATCATTTCCGATTGACCACACGAGCGAAGCGGATTTGGTCCGCGCACGCATCAAAGATGGCGAGGAGGACGACACGATTGCCAAACCGGAACCGCAACAGCCGTTCATTCGCGACCCGGTTTTGGCGCGAGGTTTGGATTTTATCAAGGGCGAGGCGATTTTGCGTTTATCACATTCCTGATTTTCGGGTTTGACGATTGGCGTTCCACAAATCACCTTAAATCTTTGCGGGATGAAAACAATTTTGTTCATTTGCACCGGCAACGTTTGCCGCAGTCCGATGGCCGAAGGGCTTTTTCGGAACGCGGTGAACGGCCGCGGCGAATTTCGTGTGCTGTCCGCCGGCCTCGGCGCGATTGACGGCCAGCCGCCCACGCCGCATTCGGTCCAAGCGATGCGTGAATTGGGAATTGATATTTCCAATCAGCGCAGCCGCGCGCTAACGACAGAATTGGTTCGCCAGGCGGATTATATTTTCGGCATGACGCACGCGCACGCGGACACGATTGCGCTTTTGTATCCGGCGGCGGCGGAAAAAACTTTTCTCCTGCGCGAATTCGACGACACTTTGGAGCCATTTGAAAAGGACATTCCCGACCCGATTGGCAGTCCGTATGACATTTACGTTCATTGCCGCGACCAAATCGAACAGGGCATCGCTTCGCTTTTGAAATTTATGGAACAACACGAAATCATTTCCGCGTCGCAAGGCGCGAAGGCAACTGCGACCGTCAATTTTGCGCTAGGCGCCGACCATGGCGGCTTTGATTTGAAGGAGACGCTGAAAAAATATTTACTCACATCTGGCAAAACGGTGAAAGATTTTGGCGCCACGGGCAAAGACCCGGCGGACGATTATCCCGATTTTGCGCAGCCGGCAGCGCAAGCAGTCGCGGATGGAATCGCGGAGATGGGTTTGCTTTGCTGCACGAGCGGTGTGGGAATTTATGTTGCGGCGAATAAAATTCCCGGCGCGCGGGCAGGGCAGGCGTTCGATGAAAAAGACGCGACACTTATGCGCCAGCACAACGACGTGAACATTTTATGTTTGGCGGGTGATACGAATCCTGAATCGGCAAAAAAAATTCTCGACGCATTCATCGCCGCGAAATTTGAAGGCGGGCGCCATGAACGTCGCGTGGATAAATTGGATTTCCGACTCGCGCCGCTGCAAATGCGATTGCGAAACGTTGACCCGCAGGTGGCTGAAGCAATTGCGCACGAAAAATTGCGCCAGCAGGAAAATATTGAATTGATTGCGTCGGAAAATTTTGTTTCACCCGCCGTTTTGGAAGCGCAAGGTTCGGTGCTCACGAACAAATACGCCGAAGGCTATCCGAAAAAACGCTGGTATGGCGGCTGCGAAAACGTGGATGTCATCGAGCAATTGGCGATTGACCGCGCGAAGAAAATTTTCGGCGCGGAACACGCGAACGTCCAGCCGCATTCCGGCAGTCAGGCGAACATGGCCGTTTATTTTGCAGTGCTCAAGCCCGGCGACAAAATGCTAACGATGGATTTATCGCACGGCGGGCATTTGACGCACGGCAACAAGGCGAATTTCAGCGGCAAGTTTTTTGAAATCGTCCACTACGGCGTCCGCAAGGACAACGAGCAGATTGATTACGACCAACTCGCGCAAATGGCGCGCGAGCACAAGCCGCGCATGATTACCGTCGGTGCGAGCGCGTATCCGCGCGTGATTGATTTCAAGCGCATGGGTGAAATTGCGCGCGAAGTTGGCGCGTATTTGCTCGCGGACATCGCGCACATCGCGGGAATGGTCGCGGCCGGAATACATCCCAGTCCGATTGGTCATGCGGATTTTGTCACGACGACGACGCACAAGACGTTGCGCGGTCCGCGCGGCGGATTGATTTTGTGCCGCGAAAAATTCGCAAAGGAAATTGATTCGCAAGTTTTTCCGGGAATTCAAGGCGGCCCGCTCGAACACGTTATCGCGGCAAAAGCCGTTTGTTTTCAGGAAGCATTGCAGCCGGCATTTAAAAATTATCAGGAACAAATTGTTCGCAATTCAAAATCCCTCGCCGACGGCATGAAACGCAACGGCTATCGTCTTGTCAGCGGCGGCACGGACAATCATTTGATGCTCGTGGATGTTGGCGCAAAAAATTTGACGGGCAAAGATTGTCAAATTGCGCTCGACGAAGCGGGAATTACGGTCAACAAAAACACGATTCCATTCGAAACGCGCTCGCCATTTCAAGCCAGCGGCATTCGTCTCGGAACTCCGGCGGTCACGACGCGCGGCATGAAGGAAGCGGAAATGGCGGCGATTGCAGACATGATTTCTGAAGTGCTGATGGACATCAAAAATGTGGATGCCGCACACAAAGTCCGCGAACGCGTGCGCGAATTGACAGCAAAATTTCCGCTGCCTTATTGATTTGGCGGCGGCGAGTGTTGTAGTTCAAAATTGCTGAAACTGTCTGCGTTGGCGCTGTCGCCATAGACCGTTTGAGCGGAACCATCAGCGAGACCATAAACCATTATCCAGGTTCCGGGATTAGAGGGGTCTTGGCGCGGCTCGCGTTCTCGAAAAGCAATTACATCCGGCATCGATTCGTTGACACTGCCAGCGTTAAAGAATTCAATATCGCTTAAAGCAACGCCGTTGAAATTGGTTCTCCCGCCAAGTTCATTCTTAATTTGATTAAAATTGGTCGCGTATTGGCCATTGTTGTCATTCGCGTAAAGTTTCTGGGCTAAACAAATTTCTTTTATTGCATTCACGACATGAATCTGATGAAGCTGGAACAAATCTTCCTGAGAAAATTGTTCCAATGGATTTTGTCCCGACGCTGCCCGAACTGACGACAATTGATTTTCTGATTGCAATTTCGTTGTTTGATTTGCATTTCGTCGCAACACACCAACTTCGCCCCGCAATTTCAACAATTCATTGAATTGTTCTTGAGACAGCTTTTGGGCATCGCCAATTGCTGTAATCCGATTGGACAAATTTTCGTTGTCTATTAGCAATTGAGCAACTTGTCGCGATAACGATTCATTTGCCACGCGCAATTTATTTTGCGTTTGTTGTTGAATCACAATCGCCGTCGCCGCGCCAGCAACGACAATTGCACTCAATGCCAGTTTTATCTTGGTTGCAGTCATAATTTTTAGAAGTGTGAAAGTTCCAGTTCCGGCAGCAGAAATTGAAGTTGTCGTCAACGTCGCGGCAAGATTTGCCGGCGCGACTTGAATCGCATTTGCGGAAATCGCCGATGCGAGCGCGCTGGCGGTCGTAATTCCACGCTTAACAAAAATAGCGCGCAATTTTTCCAGCGCGCGTTCGACACGCATCCGCGCGGAGTTTTCGTTGAGGCCGAGTTTTGCGCCGACTTCGGCGAATTTCCGGTTTTCAAAATAGCGCAGCAAAATGGCGTCGCGGTCGGATTCTTTGAGTTCGTGCATGGCGTCGTCCAGCGCAGGGCGGATTTTTTGCCAGCCGTTTTCGTCCGCAGGCTGGACAGGCAAGATGCCTGTCCCACTATTTTCAGATTCGCGCATAAATTTTTCTTCGCGATTAAGACGGCGATTTTCGCCGCGAATAATTTTTGCAGCGGCAAAATGTGCGCTCGTGTAAAGCCAGCCAGAAAGATTTTCACGACGGCAAAGTGAACTGGCCTTTCGCGCTAAATCGGTGAAAACCATTTGAACCACGTCTTTTGCCAAATATTCATCGCCATTTACTTGTCGCAACGCAGCGGAATAAACCAAATTGACGTGGCGTTTCACCAGTTCGGCGAAAGCGTCTTCGGAACGATTTTTGACAAATCGCCGTAGCAGTTCGGAATCGGTTATCATTTCAATTTCAATGTATAGCACCCGCCGAAATAAAAAGCGCACAAGAAAAATCGTTTGACACGTTGCGCAAAGTGCGTCAACGTGTCCGTGAGTTGACTGCGAAATTTCCCTTGCCGTATTGAGAACAGACGCTCAATCGCCGGGTTAAAAAAGTAAAATCCATTTTGAACTTTTGCGGTCGCCCGCCGTCAAATGCCCGACGGCTCGCGCCGCGAAATGCGAGGTCAAATCCCAGCCAGCCCGCAAAATTAATTTTTTATGCCACGAGTTTCTACACGGAAGCCAAAAAGAAAAGCTGCCGATGAAGTCGCCGTTGAAGCGCCGGAAGTGACGGCTGCTGCAGCAGAACAAGCTGCGCCAGCGCCGGAACCGGCGTTGCAGCCGCCGTCAAAACCAATTGAACCGACGCACGACCACGATGGAGAACGCAGCGAACCGCGATTTGAAGAAAACGAGTCACGCGATGAAGGAAGCCGGCGCGGTTATCAGCGCGACAAAATCGTTGCGTCGCTGAATATCGCTAAATTGCAGGCGATGCAGATGGGCGAGCTGAACAAAATGGCGAAGGATTTGGGCGTGGAAAATTTCGGCACGATGCGCAAGCACGAAGTGATTTTTCACATCCTGCAAAAAAATGCCGAGCGCGCGGGCGTTTTGTTTTCCGAGGGCGTGCTGGAAATTTTGCCGGAAGGTTTCGGCTTTCTTCGTTCGCAAAGTTTCAATTATTTGCCGTGCCCGGAAGACATTTACATTTCGCCATCGCAAATCCGTCGCTTCGATTTGCAGACGGGAAATTTGATTGCCGGACAAATCCGTCCGCCGAAAGAAAAAGAAAAATTTTTCGCGCTCCTCAAAGTCGAGGCCGTTGACGGCGAAGAACCGGACAAAGCGAAAGACAAAACGCATTTTGACAATCTCACGCCGTTGTTTCCGAACAAACGATTTATTTTGGAAACGGCTGCGGATGAATTAAGCACTCGCGTTTTGGATTTGGCCTGCCCGATTGGCAAAGGCACGCGCGGTCTTATCGTCGCGCCGCCGCGCACGGGTAAAACCGTGCTGATGCAAAAAATCGCCAACGCGATTTTAAAAAATAATCCCGAAGCTTATTTGTTCATTTTGCTAATTGACGAGCGCCCGGAAGAAGTCACCGACATGGAACGCACCTGCCGCGGCGCGGAAGTCATTTCTTCCACGTTCGACGAACCCCCAGAACGCCACGTGCAAGTGGCCGAAATGGTCATCGAAAAAGCGCGCCGCATGGTCGAACACAAACGCGACGTGGTGATTTTGCTCGATTCAATCACGCGTCTTGCGCGCGCTTACAACACGATTCAGCCGCATTCCGGAAAAATTCTTTCCGGCGGCGTGGATGCAAATGCGTTGCACAAACCGAAACGTTTTTTTGGCGCGGCGCGAAATATTGAAGAAGGCGGTTCGCTGACCATCATGGCGACGGCGCTGGTAGACACGGGTTCGCGGATGGACGAAGTGATTTTTGAAGAGTTCAAGGGCACGGGCAATATGGAAGTGCATCTGGACCGTGCGTTGGTTGACCGCCGGATTTTTCCGAGCATCAACATCGAGCGCAGCGGCACGCGCAAAGAAGAATTGCTTTATCATCCTGATGAATACAATCGCGTTGTCGTGCTGCGTCGCGCGCTCACGGGTGTTCCACCAGTGGAAGCGATGGAACTCATGCTCGGCAAATTGAAAAAGACCAAGAGCAACATCGAATTTTTGCTCAATATGTCTGTGAGCTGATTTTTCGCCGGATTCTCTTTTCCGAATTATAATTGCGTTGAACTTTTTCATCGCAAACTTGTGAATTTACGTCCTGCTGTTTTCGTCTAAATTGAAATATGCCCGGACGCATTCGATTTTTAACGCTTACAATTTCTTTTGCGTTCGCAATTGCCTTTTCTGCGGGGGCTTTAACCAACAATCTCGCGCTCACGCCGCCGATGGGTTGGAACGATTGGAATTCTTACGGCTGCGGCATCAGCGAAACGGCGGTGACGAATAATGCAGGCATCATCGCATCCACCGGTTTGAGAGCGGCGGGTTATCAATATGTGGACATTGACGACGGATGGGCGAGTTCGCGCGATTCCAACGGCGTCATCCGGGCTTATTCCATTTCCGGAAAATTTCCGCATGGCATTCCGTGGCTGTCGGATTATGTCCATTCGCTCGGACTGAAACTCGGCGTTTACACCGACGACGGCACGAATACGTGTTCCAGTTGCATCACCGGTGCGACGCCGCCGAAAGACCCGGGCAGTTTCAATTATGAATATGTGGACGCATTTACTTACGCAACTTACGGCGCGGATTATTTGAAGGACGACAATTGCAATGCTTTCGGCGAAAGCGGACAAGTTGTTTACGGTCGAATGGCAGACGGTTTGATGAAAAGCGGACGGCCAATTTTGTTTTGCCTCTGCGGCGGTGAAAATGGCAATGCGAAAAGTTATCAATCGTGGTCGCCAAACGTCGGAAATTATTGGCGTTCCACCGGCGACATCAAAAGCACGTTCGCCAGCATGATTTCGCACATTGACCCGAACAGCACTTCGGCATTCGCCGCCGGGCCGGGACGCTGGAACGACCCCGACATGCTCGAAATCGGCAACGGCGAATTCGCGAGCAATCTCACCGCGGCGCAAACGCATTTCACGATGTGGTGCATCATGGCCGCGCCGCTCGTCATGGGAAATAATTTAACTTCGATGTCCGCAGGCACGTTGCAAATTTTGACGAACGCCGAGGCAATTGCCGTTGACCAGGACCCGGCAGGCGAGCAAGGCGTGAAAGTTTTTGACAGCGGCAGTTCCGAAGTTTTCAGCAAACCGCTCGGCTACGATTTCACGACGCGCGCGGTCGCGTTGCTCAATCGCGACACAAACAATTCCGCCGTCATCACGTGCAATTTTACAAACCTTGCATTTCAACCGAACACAACTGCGACCGTTCGTGATTTATGGACGCATACGGATTTGGGAACGTTCACGAACAGTTTCACGGCCACAATTACAAATTACGGCTCAATGCTTTTGAAAATCGTCGGCACGCCGGTTTCCGCGCCGTCGTCTGTTGGCACAAATTATTTGAGCGATTTGCCGGCGATTTACGCTTACAGCGGCTGGCAATCCGTTTCCAATAACAAAAGCGTTGGCGGAAATACGATTACACTTGCGGGCACAACTTACTCGAAAGGCATCAGCGCCAATTCGCGTTCCGGTGTGGAATATAATCTCGGCGGCGTTTGCACGCGCTTTCAGGCGAAAATCGGAATTGACGATGAAGTGGGCAGCAGCGGCTCGGTGATTTTTCAGGTTTATGCTGACGGCGCAAAAATTTATGACAGCGGCGCG
>JAJPKI010000094.1 GCA_021323835.1 Verrucomicrobiota bacterium
GGGTTTTTGTTCATGCGGCACGGCGGCATTTCGCAAAGAGGCGGTCATCGTCGCCGATATTTCCCGCGACCCGCTTTGGGCGCAATACCGTGACGTGGCAAAAAAATTCCATCTGGGCGCGTGCTGGTCCACGCCGATTCTTTCGCAGGAAGGCAAAGTGCTCGGCACATTTGCAATGTATTATCGCGAGCCGCGGACACCCAACGGCATTGAAAAACAGTTGATTGAAATCGCAACGCAAATCGCCGGCATCGCGATTGCGCACAAGCACACGGAGAAAGCGGTGCTTGAATCGCAGGCGCTTTACCATTCGTTCGTCGAGCATTTGCCTGCGAGCGTTTTCCGGAAAGATTACGCGGGACGCTACGTTTTCGTAAATTCGGTTTTCTGCAAATTGAAAGGCATGATGCCCGAGGAAATTCTCGGCAAAACTGCCGGGGAACTCGCGACTTATGAAAATGCGCTGAAGAATGCCAAAACCAAACGGCGGGCGCGTCAAGACACGCTCATGCAAGGCGATGAGCATCACAAACAAATTTTGCAAACAGGCAAGTCGGTCGAATCCGAGGAAGCGTATCCGCAGCCGGACGGCTCGGTGGAATATTTTTACGTGGTCAAATCGCCGGTGTTCGGGCCGGACGGAAAAATTATCGGCACGCAAGGATTTCAATTCGACATCACGCCGCGCAAGCGCGCGGAAGAGGAATTGTTCAAGTCGCAGCAAATGTTGCGCACAATTCTGGACACGATTCCGCAGCGCGTTTTTTGGAAAGACAAAAATTCCGTCTACGTCGGTTGCAACAAACCCCTCGCCCAGGATTGCGGCTACAACGACCCGCGCGAATTAATCGGTAAAAACGATTTTGAAACTAAATCCGCCGCCACAGCAGAAATGTATCGCGCCGACGACCGCGACGTGATGGAAACACGACGCGCAAAATTAAATTACGAAGAGCCGCAGGTAAAAGCCGATGGCACAACCGGCTGGTTGCGCACCAGCAAAGTGCCGCTGTTCGGCAAAGACGGCGTCGTCATTGGCGTGCTCGGCACTTACGAAGACATCAGCGACCGCAAACGTCTCGAAGAACAATTGCGTCAGGCGCAAAAAATGGACGCCTTCGGACAACTCGCCGCCGGCGTGGCGCACGATTTCAACAATATTCTCACAGTGATTCAGGGAAACTTGTCGCTGCTGCGCATGGGCTTGAATTCAAAAAACGACGAAACTTCTGCGATTGACCAAGCGCTCGCAGCATCCGAACGCGCGGCAAATTTAACGCGGCAATTGTTGACGTTCGGACGGCGCCAGCCAATGCAACCAAAACCGCTCGATTTAAACGACGTCATTGCCAATATGACAAAAATGTTGCAGCGCCTCATCGGTGAACACATTGCACTCGAAGCGCATTACGCGCCCGGCGGCGCGCCGATTTACGCGGATGTGAACATGATTGAGCAAGTGCTCATCAATCTCGCCGTCAACTCACGCGATGCGATGCCGAAAGGCGGCAAGCTTGTGGTCGAAACAAATTTCGTGACACTGGACGAGCATGAAGTTCAAGTGACAGGCAAAAAATTCCGCGAATTTATCCGCTTCAGCGCCACTGACAACGGCTGCGGCATTGCGCGCGAAAATTTGCCGCACATTTTCGAGCCGTTCTTCACGACGAAAGAAGTCGGCAAAGGCACCGGTCTCGGGCTTGCGACCGTTTTCGGCATCGTTCAACAGCACGATGGCTGGATTAAAGTTGAAAGTGAAACGGGCAAAGGCACAACGTTCCACATTTTTCTGCCGCGGCTGGCCAATAACATTTACGTTCAAAACGAAAATGCTGCTTCGGCCAAAGCGCGCGGCGGCAACGAAAATATTCTGCTTGCCGAAGACGAATTGCCCGTGCGCGAATTGATGCGCATGTTGCTGGCGCGTGCCGGTTACAAAATTCATGAAGCCGCATCCGGCGCGGAGGCGCTGAAATTGTGGAGCGCGCTGCGTGATAAAATTGATTTGCTCATCACCGACATGGTCATGCCGGACGGTGTTTCCGGCAAAGAGCTGGCCGAAAAATTGCGCGCGGAAAAACCCGACCTCAAAGTTATTTTTTGCAGCGGCTATTCCGATGACATGCTTGGAGAAGATTCGCCATTGCGGGACAATTCCAATTTTCTCGAAAAACCGTTCGACCCGCAAAAATTGCTCCAGCGCGTCCGCGATTGCCTCGATAGCTGAAAAAATTCCTCGCTTTCGCCGACGCATTTGCTATTTAGCATTTCGCCAATTATGAAAAAATCATTTCTCACGCTCGCCATTGGATTTTTCGCCGCCTCCATCGCCATTGCTCAACCGACCGGCGCGCCCACCAGTCCGAATTTCAACGCCGCCACCAGTAAATTGTTTGGAGACAATCAGGCATTTTCCGCGACAATGGAATTGCAAACGACCGACCCTGAAAAAGGTGACGCCTTAACGATGCCGGGAAAAATTTCATTCGATTCCGGCAAATCGCGTTTTGAAATGGACATGGCGGAAATGAAAAGCAGCCGCATTTCTCCGGCGCAAGCCGCGCAAATGAAACAAATGGGAATGTCCGCCATCGTCACCATTGGTCGTCCGGATAAAAAAAATTCCTACCTGATTTATCCCGGACTTCAATCCTATGTCGAAATGCCGATGCAAGATGCCGAGGCGTCCGCGTCGCCAAATGATTACAAAATTCAAATGACTGAACTTGGCAAAGAAACCGTTGACGGCCATCCATGCGTGAAAAATCAAGTCATCGTCACCGACAAACAAAGCAACACGAATCAATTTATCACGTGGAACGCGACTGATTTGAAAAATTTCCCCGTCAGAGTGCAAGTGGCCGGCGAAAGCAAACCGACCACAATGTCATTCAAAAATGTTTCCTTCGACAAACCCGCTGCCACTCAATTTGACCCTCCCGCCGGCTATACTAAATATGACAGCATAATGGCGATGATGCGCGACCAAATGATGAAACAAATGGGCGGAATGTTCAGCCACTGAAATCAACTGAGCAAATTTTTTACTTTCGAAAGCGCCTCGTCCAATTTGCCTGCGTCCTTGCCGCCGCCGCGCGCGTTGTCCGGTTTACCGCCGCCTTTGCCGCCGACAATCGGGGCAATTGTTTGAATAATTTTTCCCGCCTGAATTTGCGAAGTGAGTTCCGGCGATACCGACGCGATGAGCGAAACGGAATTGCCAAAGCCGCCGCCCAAAACAATCACGCCTTTGAACCGGCCTTTAAGCGAATCCGCGACCGCTTGTAGAAAATCTCCGTCCACCGCGCCGACGTTGCGGATAATCGTCGGAATATTGTTCACGGTTTGGATTTGTTCGAGCAAATTACTGGCAACATTCGACGCTTCGCGCATCGTCGCCGTCCGCAAAGATTTTTCCAATTCCTTTTGGTGCGCCAGCAGCGATTCAATTTTTTTATCCAGTTCATGCACCGGCGAATTGATTTTGCCCGCGAGCGATTTAATTAAATGCAACTCGTCGTTCGCGCGTTTGTAAGCTTCCAATCCGGCGACGGCTTCAATTCTGCGAACGCCCGCGGCAATCGCATTTTCGCCGATGATGCGGAATAAACCGATTTCGCCTGTCGCTCGCGTGTGCGTGCCGCCGCAAAGTTCCATCGAATAACCGTTCAGCGCGTTCGCGTCACCACCGATTTGCACGACGCGCACGGTGTCGCCGTATTTGTCACCGAAAAATTGCATCACGTCCTTGCGCGATTTCACGTCGGCGTAAGGAATTTCAAGCCACGACACGCCGGCGTTTTCCAAAATCTTTTCGTTCACCAATTTTTCGATGTCGGCGATTTGCTGCGGCGTGAGCGCCTGCGAATTGAAATCGAACGTCAATTTGTCCGGCCCGACGAACGAGCCTTTCTGCGTCGCATCTTTGCTCACGACTTCATGCAACGCCCAATGCAACAAATGCGTGACCGTGTGATGACGTTGAATCGCATTTCGGCGCGCCGGTTCGACCGCAAGAGCTACTTCCATGTCGCGCACCGGCGCATCTTTGCTTTCGAGAACATGCAGCCACGTGTTTCCCGATTTCTGCGTGTTGACGACGCGCCACGATTTATTGTCAGCTTCAATTTTTCCTGTGTCGCCGACTTGGCCGCCCATTTCCGCGTAAAACGGCGACGAGTCAAGCACGACGGCAGTTTTATCTTTCAATGAAACAATTTCCAAAACTTTGGCCTGCGCTGAAAAATTTTCATAACCGACGAATTTCGTCGGCTTCGTGGTTTCCACTTGCGAAACGGAAATGACTTCTTTCTTTTGCGCCGCGCGAGCGCGATTGCGCTGTTCTTCCATCAATTTTTCAAAACCTTCTTTGTCTACGGTCAAGCCGCGTTCGCGCGCCATCAATTCCGTGAGGTCGAGCGGGAAGCCGTAAGTGTCGTAAAGTTCAAATGCCACTTCGCCCGAAATATTTTTTAATTCGGAGTTCGAGCAATACTCAAGTCCACCATCAGGTCGACTGAAATCTACTTGCTTGCCTCCGATGAAAACGCCTTTTTGATCAACGATTATACCTTTACCGCGAATAATGCCGCCGCCAGCAGGCGTTACGATTTTCTTTCCGCCAAAATTTAGACTGTTTTCCGCGACAACTAAAGAATCAGACGGAGCGATTCCTTTAAGAAATTCAAAAAGACCTTTATCCAGCGTTTTATTGAATGCTTCTTCTTCGGCACGAATAGTGGTTTCAATTGAGCGCTCATATTCGAGAATTTCAGGAAACACACCACTCATTGTTTCTTTGAGAACATCAACCAGCTTAAAAAGAAACGGTTCATGAAATCCGAGTGTGCGGCCGTAACGCACTGCACGGCGCAAAATGCGGCGCAAAACGTAGCCGCGTCCCTCGTTACTCGGCTGGATGCCATCGGCAATCGCAAAACTTAACGTGCGGATGTGGTCAGCAATCACGCGAAACGCGACGTCAATTTGAATTTGTTCCGACGCAATTGCGTTCGGGTCGTCGGGAACATTTCTGTCCGTGCTCGCCGGGCCAGGATGCGGCGGCGTTGCCGGAACTTCCAAAATTTTTCCCTGCGCTTCACCGGAAGTTTTGAGCGGAGAATTTTGCGGCGATGGATTCGGCAACGTGCTGCAATATTTTTTGCCGCTCAATTTTTCCAGCGCGTCGAAAATTGGACGGAAAATGTCCGTTTCGTAATTGGAAATTTTTGCGTTCGCAAAATCCTTCAATTCTTTCGTGCCTTGAATGATTGACGCCACGCGCTCGAAACCCATGCCGGTGTCCACGTGGCGCGCGGGGAGTTGCGAAAATGTGCCGTCGGGATTCGCGTTGAACTGGATGAAAACGAGATTCCAGATTTCGATGCAGCGCGAATCGCCTTTATTGACGAGGCTGCCGCGCGTGTTGCCTTGCGGCGTCAAATCCACGTGCAATTCCGAGCACGGGCCGCACGGGCCGGTGTCGCCCATCATCCAGAAATTATCTTTTTTGTTGCCGGGCACGATGTGAATTTTCGGGTCGAGTCCGGCGGCGGAAAATTTCTTCGCCCAAAACATTGCGGCTTCCTGGTCGGCAATCTCAAACGGCGACGCATTTGGATTCGGCGGAATAAAATCCATCGAGGTCATCGCCAGCGCGAGGACTTGTTCCAATTCGAGCTGCCACTTTTTTTCCCAACCGGGCTGGCCGTGATACGGACAGAAAACGGTCGCGTAAATTCGTTGCGGCGGAAATTTCCAAATGCCGACGACAAGTTCCCACGCCCAATTGATGGCTTCCTTTTTGAAGTAATCGCCGAAGCTCCAGTTGCCGAGCATTTCAAAAAACGTGTGATGATATGTATCGAGACCGACGTCGTCCAAATCGTTGTGCTTGCCGCCGGCGCGGATGCATTTTTGCGTGTCCGCTGCGCGACCGGGCGTGTAAGGGCATTGCATTTGCCCGAGAAAAATCGGGACGAACTGGTTCATGCCCGCGTTTGTGAACAAAAGATTCGGTGAATCGGGCATGAGGCTTGATGACGGCACGATGGTGTGCTGCTTCGATTTGAAAAAATCGAGGAACGATTGCCGGATTTGCGCGGACGTTATCATTTTGAAACGAACAAAAAGCTTAGTGAAAAGTTTTCGCGCACGCGAGCGGAAGTTTTTATCCATCGCGTGCTAAACCCGCCGCGTTAATTTGTCAACACTTCGACTAAAAATTTTTGAAAATAAATTTGTTGAAAACTTTTCTGTAAAGGACGATAACTGCATCAGAAGTTAGCACGCTCTTTGAACCGAAATTAAAATTTAATTTCCCTGCCCTGTTCGTGATTGGATGCAGTCCTTGAACCGTAGTAAAAAACGATCACGGGATGAGTCGCGGCGGTGGCCGACATGCCTTTACTGGAAGTCGAAAGCAGCCAGGCGAGTTCCACATGTTGCAAAACATGTTCAAAGGATCGAGCAACACACGGCAATGGCGGGGGTTCTTTCAAAAGCCCGCGGTTTTCCGCGGGCTTTTTTGTTTTGGGCAATCTTTCCGGCAAATGTTAATTTCAATCCATGGCGCGCGACGATTTGTTTTCCAAGCCGATTGAAAAAGAATCGGAGGAAATTGCCGCGCCGGAATCTTCAGACGTCGAAAATAATTTTCGCAATCAACCGCTCGCTGCGCGGATGCGTCCGCGCAATTTGGACGAATATGTCGGGCAGTCGCATATTCTCGGCAAAGGACAATTGCTCCGGCGTGCGATTGAAGCCGACCGGATTCAATCGCTGATTTTTTTCGGGCCGCCGGGAACGGGAAAAACGTCGCTCGCGCAAATCATCGCGCGACAAACCAAATCGAAATTCGAACGCTTGAGCGGCGTGGAATCGAACGTGGCCGATATGCGACGCGTTTTGTCCGGCGCAGCGAATCGTTTGGAAAATAAAGGCCAGCCGACAATCCTCTTCATTGACGAAATTCATCGCTTCAATAAAGCACAGCAGGACGTCCTGCTGCCGGACGTGGAAAGCGGCGTAGTCAAGCTCATCGGCGCGACGACGCATAATCCGTTTTTCTTCGTCAATTCGCCGCTGGTCTCGCGCTCGCAAATTTTTGAACTGCGGCCGCTGACGGAAGACGATTTGTATTCGCTGCTGCAACGTGCGTTGAAAGATGAAGAGCGTGGGCTTGGCTACATGAAAATTGCCGCCGATGAAAATGCGCTGCGCCATCTCGCAAAAATTTCCGACGGCGATGCGCGCAAAGCGTTGAACGCGCTGGAAATTGCCGCGCTCACGACGTCACCAGACAAAAATGGTGTCGTGCAAATCACGCTCGAAGTCGCCGAGCAAAGCATCCAGAAAAAAGCGGTCGTTTATGACGACGAAGACGCGCATTACGACACGATTTCCGCATTCATCAAATCCATGCGCGGCAGCGACCCGGATGCGGCGCTTTATTGGCTCGCGAAAATGGTTCACGCCGGCGAAGACCCAAGATTTATTGCGCGGCGAATTGTCATTCACGCGGCGGAAGACGTCGGCCTTGCCGACCCGATGGCTTTGGTTTTGGCAAACGCGGCATTTCAAGCGGCTGAATTCATCGGCTGGCCGGAAGCGCGCATTCCTTTAGCCGAAGCGACGATTTACATTGCGACCGCGCCGAAAAGTAATTCGACCGTCGCGGCGATTAGCGCGGCGATGAAGGATGTTGAATCCGGCCGCACGCTTGAAGTGCCGAAACATTTGCGCGATTCGCATTACAAAGGCGCGCAGCGTCTCGGCCACGGCGAGGGCTACAAGTATTCGCACGATTACGAAGGTCATTTTGTGGCACAGGACTATTTGGGCGTGGACAAAACTTATTACGAGCCGACAGAGCAAGGCGTGGAAAAGAAAATCAAGGAACGCGTTGAGAAATGGCGCGCGGCGCTGTCCGAAGCGCGAAAGAAAAATCAGAAATGAATCCAATCGAACAAAAATCCACGCTACGCAAGGAAATCAAAAGACGACTGGAAAAAATTTCTGCGTCGGTGCGCATCGCGGAATCCATCGAATTATGCGCCCGGCTGGAAACACAGTTGCAAAGCGCACACACGATTTTATTTTTTGCACCGATGCCGGATGAGCTGGATGTTTGGCTGCTGTTGCAAAAGTTTCTGGGAACAAAAAAAATCTGTGCACTGCCTTATTTCGATTCAGCGACGCAAATTTATTCCGCCCGTCGTATTCGCAACCTTGAAGACGACATTATCGTCGGGAAATTTGGGATTCGCGAACCAAATTCAAATCACGAAGAGATTTCTTTGGATAAATTCGATTTGGTTCTTGTCCCGGGATTGGCATTTGACGCAGATGGAAATCGCCTTGGCCGCGGTCGCGGTTTTTACGACCGCATTTTGTCATCGGCGAGTGGCGTGAAATGTGGCGTGGCTTACGATTTTCAATTGGTGGAAAAAATTCCTGTCGAATCTCACGATGCCAAAGTGGATTTTATTTCGACACCGTCGCGGTGTTTAAAAATTGAAAGTTAAGCAGCTTATTAATGCTGCGTGTTCATGCCGCCGAGTGCGCCACCGGCTTCCCATCCTTGCGGTGCGTTCCACGGGCGAACTGTGGAATTTTCAGGGTCATCCGTCGCGCAACCGCTGACGGACAAAAGAATTGCACCAAGAAGAAACAAAAGAAAAAACTGCGCGGCGGACAATTTCATTTAGGAAGCGGGATGCGCGGGCGTGACCATGTCGCCTTCAAAAACTTCGCCAATCTTCCAACCCGGAACGATGTTCGCAATTGAGCGGTCTTTCTGCACCGTGCGGACAATAACTTTGGCGACCAATTTGCCGTCGCGGCTCACGAGCAATTCGCCATCTTGAATTACGCCCTGTTCTTCACCGATATTTAGCACGACAAAATCCCATTTCGGGTCAACGACGACAATTTCGCCTTTTAAGTCGGGACGAAGCTTGACGGAGTAATCAGGCACGAGCAATTCGTTTAATTTATTCTGCAAAC
>JAJPKI010000283.1 GCA_021323835.1 Verrucomicrobiota bacterium
ATAATCATCCTGCCGAAAATCGGCGTCCGAATAAATTTTCGTTCCGTTCGATTCGATAAACCAAAGTTTTGCATCGGCTGGAAGTTTTTCTTCAAATGCTTTCCAATTATTCCAGCGATGCCATTCGACGTGTTGCCAGTAATCCATTCCCGCGCGTTTCAGCTGCGAGTCGTCTAATTTAAAACCGAACGGCTCAATCAAATGCAAAATCGATTTCGTCGCCGCGCACAGTCGCGCGACGTTGCCCGTGTTCGGCGGAATTTCCGGTTCAACGAGGACGACGTGCATAAAAAACTTTCCATAAGACCAAGCCATGCGACGGCGCTGTCATGCCGGCCACGCGACGGTCGCGTTTCGCAAGCATCGTTTTGATTTCTTCCGGGGGAAATTTTCCAAGACCGGCCTGGACAATTGTGCCAACAATTCCGCGGCACATTTTGTAAAGAAACCCGTCGCCTTCAATGATGAATTGAAATTGCGCGCCGGATTTTTTCACATCGCAACGCGTCAACGTGCGCACGTTGGATTTCATTTCGTAATCGCGCGTGCCGGCGAACGATTTAAAATCATGTTTGCCGGGAAATAATTTTGCCGCCGCGCGCATTTTTTTAAAATCCAACTTGCGCGGCACGTGCCACGCCGTTTTGCGCAGCAACGGATTCATTGCCGGATGATTCCAGACGAAATAGCGATACTGTTTTCCCGTCGCGTCAAATCGCGCATGAAATTTTTCCGGCGCGCGCGTTGCCGACATCACGCGAATATCATCCGGCAGCCACGAGTTAATTGCCAATGCCAGCCGGCGGATTTCCATTTTGAATTCACCTTGTGGAATTTCAAAATGCGCGACCATGCCGAGCGCGTGGACGCCGGTGTCCGTGCGACTGGAGCTATGCAATCGCGGCTTGGCAGGAAAAATTTTCGCCAGCGCGTCCTCGACGATTTGCTGGACGCCGGTGCCGATTTTTTGCATCTGCCAGCCTTCGTAATTCGCGCCGTCGTAGGCGATGACCAATTTGAATTTTATTTTTTTCAAATCCCGTCCAAATAACTTTGCAACAAAATGGCTGCGGCCATTTTATCCACGTTTTCTTTGCGCTTGTCGCGGCGGACGTTGCCTTGAATCAAAATCCGGTTCGCCATTTTGGAAGTCAGCCGCTCGTCCAACAATTTTATCGGCACGGTAATCGCGTTTTTCAGCGCGGCGGCGAACACCTCTACTTTTTGCGCCGCGAGGCCGTAACTGCCATCCATGTTGCGCGGCATGCCGAGGATGATTAAATCAATTTCTTTTTCCGCGAGAATTTTTTTCAGCCGGTCGAGAAAATCCGCGAACGGCTCGGCGGGAATAAATTCCAGCGGCTGCGCGATGGTTTTGGTTTCATCGCTCACCGCCACGCCGATGCGTTTGGTTCCGTGGTCGAGGGCAAGGATTCGCATTACGCGAAGTTTTGCAACAAAAGCCGGACGAGGCGAGCCGATTTCAGCGGGAAGGAAATTTGCGAATCAACGGGCAATGGCCGTTGGCTCCGGCGACTTGTTAGGCCACATGGTCATTTCCAAAATTTCCAGCCCTTCTTCGGTGGCTCTGGTGTGCCGGGCTTCTTGGGCAACTGACTGTAATAATGCCACACGTTATTCTCTGCACCGTCCACAATCCGATTCTGGGCGCGTCCCCACGGCCAAAACAGCGTGCCATCAATCTCCGCCTTCAGTCCTGGAAACTTCTGCCCATTCATCTCGACCATCCCCCAAGTTGCACCATGATTCTTGCGATACACCTCGCCAACATAACTGCCGAATGCCTTGGCATATCCCATAATAATCTCTGCTGTCGGTTTCTCGACCTTGGTTTGGTGATGGAACTTATTCAATACCGACTCAATCTGCTGGATGCTGCCATCGCTCCAATCAAGCGTGATGCGGAGTTTGTCGCGAAAGAAATCGCAGGCATCGCGTGAATATGCCTCGGCAATCTTCTGGATGTTCTCGTCTGGTGTGAAGCTCATAAATTTGTATGGTGCGAATGTGGCCTAACAGCGTATTAAGCTGCGAAGTTGCGGGTTTAATCTCTGCATGTTTCGACCTTATTCCCGCGCAAAATTGCTGTCGAGCGTAAAAATGGAATTGTTATATGGCTAAAGATTTTTCACCGGCTAAATTTCTTTTGCTTCGCGCCGTTCATGGTTAAATTTTTCGCGGATGATTCAATACCTCGATTTGCTGCGGCACGTGCTCGAACACGGCAAGTTCAAAGCCGACCGCACGGGCACCGGCACGTATTCCGTTTTCGGCGCGCAGACGCGATTCGATTTGCGCCGGAATTTTCCCGTTCTCACGACCAAGAAATTGCACCTGCGTTCCATCATTTACGAGTTGCTCTGGTTTTTGCGCGGCGAGACGAACGTCCGCTGGTTGCAGGAAAATAAAGTGACGATTTGGGACGAGTGGGCAAATAAAGAGACCGGCGACCTCGGCCCGGTCTATGGCAAGCAATGGTGCAATTGGCAAACTGCCGACGGTCGCAGCATCAACCAGATTGACGAGGTCATCGCGCAAATCAAAAAAAATCCCGATTCGCGCCGGCACATCGTCACGGCGTGGAATCCGGGCGAAATCGAAAAGATGGCGCTCGCGCCGTGCCATGCGCTGTTTCAATTTTACGTGCAGGACGGCGAGTTGAGCTGCCAGCTTTACCAGCGCAGCGCGGATATTTTTCTCGGCGTGCCGTTCAACATCGCCAGCTACGCGCTGCTGACTTTGATGGTCGCGCAGGTGTGCGATTTGAAGCCGGGCGACTTTGTCCACACATTCGGCGATTTGCATCTTTACGCGAATCACGTGGAGCAGGCGAAATTGCAACTCACGCGCGAGCCGCGTCCGTTGCCGCAAATGAAAATTAATCCCGCGGTGAAAAACATCCACGATTTCAAGTTCGAGGATTTTGAATTGGTCGGTTACGACCCGCATCCGGCGATTAAAGCGCCGATTGCGGTATGAAATGAAATACTTTAAAGCCATCGCTGCGATGTCGCTGAACCGCGTGATTGGCGCGGACGGAAAAATTCCGTGGCATTTGCCAGACGATTTCAAATGGTTTAAGCAAATGACGATGGGCAATGTTGTGGTGATGGGACGAAAAACATTTGAGAGCCTTGGCCGTCCCCTGCCCAACCGGAAAAATCTCGTGCTCACAAAACATCCGCAGCGGCTCATCAAAAAGATGCCTGAGATTTTCGGGCAATATCACGAATGGCGCGGCGGAAAACATTTGAAGCGCGCGTATCAATTTCATTTCTCCAAACTCGGCGAAAAAAATGAGACGGAGATTTTCATTTTCAAATCGCTGGACAAATTGGATCCGCAGGAATTTCCAACCGACATTTTCATTTGCGGCGGCGCGCAGATTTACGAACAGGCCTTGCCGCGCTGCTCCGATTTATATTTGACGCTGGTGAAACGCGAGATTGAAAATGGCGATGCTTTCTTTCCGAAGTTTGAAAATAAATTTGAACCGGTTGAAGAAATCAAGGACACGCCGGAATTCAAGATTGTGCATTACCGGCATAAATCGTTGTTGAAATAGGCGCGCATCGCCGCATTTACTTTCGCGCCGTTCGCTGCTAAAACTTTCGCGTGCTCAACGACGCTGCCATCTGGAAAAATCTCAATTCGCCGCGCAAATTATTTTTAATCGCCGGGCCGTGCGTGATTGAAAATGAAAAGCTTTGCCTGCAAGTCGCCGCGTCGTTGAAAAAAACCTGCGCATCGCTCGGCATTTTTTATGTTTTCAAGGCCAGCTTCGACAAAGCCAATCGCACATCGGGAAAATCCTTTCGCGGCATCGGATTGGAAAATGGTTTGGAAATTCTCGCGAAAGTGCGCGCGGAATTTGAAGTTCCGATTTTAACGGACATCCACAACGAATCGCATGCCGCGGTCGTCGGCGAAGTCGTGGACATTTTGCAAATTCCCGCGTTTCTTTGCCGCCAAACCGATTTGATTGAAGCCGCCGCCGCGACCGGACAAATCGTCAACATCAAGAAAGGACAATTTCTTTCGCCGCGCGAAATGGGTCAGGTCGTCGAAAAAGCGCGCAAAGCCGGCGCGGAAAAAATTCTCGTGACCGAACGCGGCACGACTTTTGGCTACAACAATCTCGTCGCCGACATGCGCTCGATTCCGGTGATGAAATCGTTCGGCTGCCCGGTGATTTTTGACGCGACGCATTCTGTGCAGCAGCCCGGCGGCGGCGGCGACCGCACGACCGGCCAGCGTGAATTTGCGCCGGTGCTCGCCAAGGCCGCGCTCGCCGTCGGCGCGAACGGTTTGTTCATCGAAACGCATCCGCATCCGGACAAAGCGTTGAGCGACGGACCGAATATGATTCCGCTCGGCGAAATGGCAACGGTGTTGCGCTCGTTGTTAAAAATTTACGAAGCGGCGAAATGAAAAAATTCCATTCACAATATTTATGAAAATATCACGCAAATTGATTCAAATTGGAATGGTTTCAGTTATCAGCATTGCTCTTACATGGTGGTGCGTGGCACAAAATTCTGTCCCGACCAAGAAGCCAATTACAGGTGATAGTAATCCAGCACTCAACCGATTGAATGCGCTCGTTTCTTACTTGGAAGCAAACAACCAAACGAACACTTTGAAATTGTTCAACGAGTATTCCAGCAGTTCTCTTGCGTTACAGAATTCCGCCGAAATGGGCGTCACGTTGCATATTTTAATGGCGCTACGCGAGGGGCGCACAAATGATGTGATGAAATTGTTGGAAAGTAGATTGGATTCCGACATTGTTGGTTTTGCTGCCAATTACAAACAGATGCCTGAAACAGACCAAGAGTGGTTGGGACTTCACTCGCTCTCCGAAGCTCAAAGGTATAGAAGCAAGTTTCCAAGCAAAGACTTCAGTAATTACGTTGCACAGGCATTTGAATTGTTGAATAAAAAAGACAACAAGTGATGAATGGCAAAACATTGCCGATATTATTGGCGTTTGTTTTCCATTTTTAAATTCCATGCCTGAAAAAATTTCAGCTGCAATTCGCAAACGCGCCGCGCGCATCAAATTATTTTTGTGCGACGTTGACGGCGTTTTAACCGACGGCTCGATTTTTATCGGCGGCGAACGCGAATTCAAACGCTTCAACATCCGCGACGGCCTTGGTTTGGTTTTGGCGCGGCGCGCGGGTTTGAAAATCGGCTGGGTTTCCGCGCGGCCAAGCGAAGCGACGAAACTACGCGCGGAAGAATTGAAAATCCATTTTCTTATTCAGCAAGGCGACAAAACGACCAAAAGCAAAGCGATTGAGGAATTGCTCGCCAAAGAAAATTTGAGTTGGGACGAAGTTTGTTTTGTCGGAGATGATGTCGTGGATTTAGGTCCGCTGGCAAAAGCAGGAATTGGCGTCGCTGTTGCGGATGGCGTGGCCGAAGTGAAAGCG
>JAJPKI010000288.1 GCA_021323835.1 Verrucomicrobiota bacterium
AAATACAAAAATATTCCGAACTTCGGCGAATGGCCGGACGGTCACATTCTTCTGCAGGAGCACGGCAGCCCCGTTGCGTTCAGAAATATCAAAATCCGCGAACTCAACTAATTTTCAAAAATTATGAATCAACAAACGCGTCGCAAATTTTTGAAGCGCTCGCTCATCGGGGGCGCCGGCTTAATTATTTTGCCCAACATCATCACCGGTTGCCGCACACTCGGCGGTTCGGCGAATCGTAAAATTCAAGTTGCGCAAATTGGTTGTGGACGCGAAGGCCGCGTGGACATGGACGGCGTGCTCTCGCACGATTTGGCGCGCGTCGTTGCCGTGTGCGATTTAGATTCCAAGCGCAAAGAAGCCGCATGGGCACATGTGGTTGATTTTTACAAAAAGAAAGGCGAATCGAACGTCAACGTCGAGACGTATAATCATTATCGCGCTGTTTTGGAAAATCCAGAAATTGACGCCGTCGTCGTGAGTGTGCCCGACCATTGGCACGCGCTCGTCGCCATCCAGGCCGCGCTCGCAGGCAAACATGTTTATCTCCAAAAACCCGTGACTTACGGCATCGCGGAATCCATCGCATTGCGCAAAGCTGTTCACGCGCGGAAAATTATTTTGCAAGCCGGCTCGCAACAACGCTCGGAACATCCGTTTGTTGCCTTCCGCGCCGTGAGCGAAGCTGTTCGCAACGGACGACTCGGAAAATTACAAACCATTAAAATCGGCATCGGCCTCGACAAACCGAGCGGCAAAAAACCCGAAGCGATGCCCGTGCCGGAAAATTTAAATTACGAAACGTGGCTCGGTCCTGCGCCGGAACAACCTTACATGGAAGGCCGCGTGCATCCGCAAGACAGTTTCACGGGCCGTCCCGGCTGGATTACCACGGAAGATTTCGGCCTCGGCATGATCACGAATTGGGGTGCGCATCACATTGACATCGCGCAATGGGCGATGGGCATGGAATTGAGCGGGCCGATGAGCATTGACGCGCACGCCGATTTCATGACCGACGACGTCTGGACGGTGCATCGCAATTATCATGTGGAAATGCTTTATGCCAACGGCGTGCAAGTCATCCTCGACGACAAATTTGAAAATGGTTTGCGCTTTGAAGGCACGGAAGGCTGGACGTTTTGCAGTCGCGGCGCCGTGCGCGTGACCGCCAGCGACCCGAACGCGCCCGAAACCGACCCGAACAAAGGACCGTTGCGTGCAAGCGACAAGAAAATTCTTGAGCCGGTCAAGCACGGCAAACGCTGGGCGCCGAGCAGCAATCATTATTTGAACTGGCTCGAAAGCATCGAGGCGCATCGCGACCCGATTGCGCCGATTGACCAGGCCGCTCGCAGTCTCACCGCCTGCGCCACCGCGTGGATTGGCATGAAACTCAAACGCAAGCTCACGTGGAATCCCGAAAAAGAAATGTTCATCAACGACGATGAAGCGAACGCCATGCGCGAACGCAAACCGCGCTCAAGCGAATATGATTTCCGTAGAGTGATGAACGACGCTGGCCTGTCAGCCGCCTAACGAACTCGGGTCGCCGACGTCACCTTTATTAAAGTCCACATATTCTTCCGTCAAATCGGCGGCATACATCACTGCGTCAGCCTTGCCGAGATGCAGATTGATGTGCAATTCAAATTCCTTCGGCGCGACGGCGGTGCACAATTCTTTGAATGTCGCCTTCGTCGGCTGACCACGCTTCAAACTCCAAAGAATTTTCTTTAAGCCGGGCGCGGAATAACCAATATCAATTTTTTCTTCAACGACTGTTGCTCGTGAATAACCGATGGCATCAATGATGCGTCCCCAATTCGGGTCGCCGCCGTGCCAGCTCGTTTTCACCAGCGCGCTGTTCGCGACCGCGCGCGCCGCAGCATCGGCATCCTGAATCGTTTTCGCTCCGTTCACGCGAATTGTGACGACGCGATGAACGCCTTCACCATCGCGCACAATCTTTTTTGCCAATTCGAGACAAACGTATTTCAACGCTGACTGGAACACTTTGAACTCTGAACTCCGAACCGTGAACTTTTTATTTTCTGCGAGTCCATTTGCCAGCACCAACACCGTATCGTTCGTGCTCATGTCGCCATCCACGGTAATGCGATTGAAACTGTGCGCGATGGCTTCGTTTAACGCAGCTTGCAAAACTTTTTGTTCAACTGCCGCGTCAGTCGTGATGAAGCACAACATCGTTGCATGTAATTGCGGCAAGGCCGCCGGACGTTTTCCTGTCGCCGACATTCCCGGTTGAATCATTCCGGCGCCTTTGCAAATGCCGCCAATGCGAACGGTTTTTCCGCCGAGCTTGAATTCAATCGCGATTTGTTTTGGCCGCGTGTCGCTGGTCATGATTGCTTCGGCGGCGGCGTCCGCATTTTCAATTTTGATGCCGAGCAATTTTGTCGCTTCAACAATTCCGCGCTTCACATTTGCCATCGGCATCGTCACGCCGATTCTGCCAGTCGAACCGACAAAAACTTTTTCAGCAGAAATTCCCAACTCGCGCGCGACAGTTTCCGTCATCGCTTTCGCGTCACGCATTCCCTGTTTGCCGGTGCAGGCATTGGCATTTCCAGAATTGACGACAACGGCTTGTGCAACGCCGCGTTTCATCTGCTCGACGCACAGTTTCACCGGCGCGGCGCAAACTTGATTCGTCGTGAACATTCCGGCGACGGCGGCAGGTGCTTCGGAAACAATCAAAGCGAGGTCGCGTTTCTGTCCTTTGTTCGAGCCTTTGCCGGTGCCGAGTTTTTTGATGTCGCAGAAAACGCCGCCAGCCATGAAACCAATTGGCGCAATGATTGAACCGGGAATTTTTTTAAATAATTTTTTCATTTCTGAACGGCGGAATTGAAGCAAACGCGGAATAATTTTCAAACTTTTACCGCATCAATTTCCAGTCGCACCATTTTAACGTGGACTTTACCTTCCGCGTCCGGCGGATGTTTGGCGACGTAACGTTGCGTGACGGCAGCGATAAATTCTTCGCGCAGGTTTTCCGGCACGCGTTGGACGTAAGGAATCCACGTCGTCCGCAGCCATGCGGCAAATCCGTTTGCGCCGTCGTAAGTCGCGTCTTTAGGCACGAGTTTAAGTGAATTGATTTTGAAACCGAATTTCGGCAGCCATTTTTCATAATCGCCCGGCGCGTAAAAAAAATATGGCGTCGGTATTTTGCGGAAAAATTGTCGCCAGCGCTTCAAGCGCATTTCAGGACGCAGCGCGACGAACACGTCGTGCGCATTTCCTTTGCCGCCGCAGGAAATAATCAATCGTCCATCTGGTTTCAAAACGGCCGTCGCGCCACGCAGAATTTTTTCATGGTCGTCCACCCAATGCAGCGCCGCGTTGGAAAACAGAACGTCAAACCGCCTTTCAAATTTGATTTCGCGCGCGTCCATCACGCGAAATCGCAAATTCGGAAATTTATCGGTCGAAAACGTTTTTTTGGCGAAGCCAATCATTTGCGGCGAGGCGTCCGCGCCGGTGACAGAGCCGCGCAGCAGTTTGCGAGCGATTTCCGCGGTGATTTTTCCATCGCCGCAGCCGATATCCAAAACATGTTCGTCACCGCGCAGATTTAATTTGGCGATGAGTTCGCGCGCCCACGATTGTTGCACGCCGGAATTGGCGGCGTAGTCGGCGGCGTTCCAGGTTGTGGAAACGACATTTTTTACTTTTTCGGATTTAGCGCGGAGCGGAGAACGGTTTGTCATTTACAGCAAAAATTTGGCGAGGTTGAAATAAAACAAGAGTGTAAAAATATCGGCGATAGCGAGCGTGATTGGACCCGCTGCAATTTTTGGGTCGAGTTTCAATGCGTGCAACGCGGCGGGCACGCTTAAGCCTGTGACGCAAGCCGTCAGAAGACAAAATGTCACGCTGCTGCCGATGACGATGGCGGCCATTTGTTCGTGTTGCCAAATCAACACGACAACAGCGACGACGAGCCCGCAGGCAAATCCGAGCAACAAAGCGGTAAAAATTTCGCGCCAGAGCGTGCGTAAAAACCAGCGCAATGTCGGCTCGCTCGTGCGCAACGATTGAATCGTCACCGTCATGGACTGGATGCCGACGCTTTCGCCAAGGCCGAGAATCATTGTCAGAAAAAATGCGATGACGATGCTTTTTTCCAGAGTCAATTTATAAACGCCGGCGAGAATGGCGCAAAACGTTCCGCTCATAATCGTCGTGATGAGCCATGGAAAGCGGATGCGAAATGCGCGCCACGGCGAAGCGTCGCGCACTTGCGAAACATGAAAGCCGAGCGTTTCAAAAACTTCTGTCATTTGCTCGCGTTCGGCGATGTCAAAAACTTCTTCGGTAAACAAACCGACGTCAACCAGTCCAATCACACGGCGTTTTTCGTCAATGACCGGAAACGCAAAAAATTTGTGCATCACAAAAACCTCGCACGCATCCATTACCGTCGCCGTGTGCGGAATGGCGATGACGTTACGAATCATCAAATCCTGTAACGATTGTTGCAACTGCGCCATGAGCAATCGCCGCGTAGGCACAACGCCGACCAACTGCTCTGCATCGTCTACCACATAAAAATAAACAATTTTTTCGCCGACGCCGCGCTGGCGAATCAAGGCGAGTGCCTGCTCAATCGTCAGTTTTTGGTTGAGCGTGGTAAAATCCTTACGCGCGAACCGAACGACCGGCTCGTTCAAATGTTCTGTTGGTGGATTGACTCGCATCTCAAACCAATCCGGCGGTTTCGGGCCAGCCGCAAATAATGTTCATGCTTTGCACGGCTTGGCCGCTCGCGCCTTTCACCAGATTATCTTCCGCGCTCATGACAATGAGCCGACCGGTGCGCGCGTCGAGCCGCCATGCGATTTCGCAAATGTTCGTGCCAATGACATTTTTTGTGTCAGGCAAATTTTTTCCTTCAAGCAATCGGATGAACGGTTCGTTGCCGTAGAATTTTTTGTAACACGCGGAAATTTTTTCGCCGAGCGATTTCATTTCCGTTTCGGTCGAAAAATGTTTTTCCGGCGCGAGATACAGCGTCGTCAAAATCCCTCGGTTCACGGGAATCAAATGCGGCGTGAATTGGATTTGCACTTGCGATTTTGCCGCGAGCGAAAGTTGCTCTTCGATTTCTGACAAATGCCGGTGTTTCGGCACGCCATAAGGGCGCACGCTTTCGTTGCATTCGCAAAAAAGATAATCCGTTTCAGCTTTTCGCCCCGCACCGCTCACGCCGCTCAATGAATCGGCAATGATGCCGGTGGATTTTATCAGGCCTGATTTCAACAATGGAATCAGCGGAAGCAAAATGCTCGTCGGATAACAGCCCGGCGACGCGATGAGCAACGATTTTTTGATTTGCTCCCGATAAATCTCCGGCAAACCGTAAACGGATTTTTTCAGCAAATCCGGCGCGGGATGGTCGTGCGCATAAAATTCTTTGTAAATGTCCGCGCTCTTCAAACGAAAATCCGCGCTCAAATCAATGACGATGGCACCCGCGTCCAAAAGCGGAATTGCATATTCCGCCGCGACGCCGTGCGGCAATGCGAGAAATACGACGTCGGCTTGTTTCGCCAAAACTTCGGCCTTCGGCTCGCTGAACCGAAGTGATTTAGATTTCGGATGGCTGGCGAATTTCGGAAACACTTGCGCCAGCGTTTGCCCGGCATTTTGGCGCGAGGTGACGGCAACCAATTCCGCGTGCGGATGGTTCAACAGCAATTGCACCAGGATTTCGCCGGAATAACCCGACGCGCCGACGATGGCCACTTTCTTCGATTTCATTTTCAAAAATAAATTAACCGCGAACTACACGAACTACACGAAAATAAAAAACCCGCTGACGTTTGGCCAGCGGGTTTGAAAACTTTCCGATGCGATTAACGTTTCGAAAATTGGAAACGTTTTCTCGCGCCAGGCTGGCCGTATTTCTTGCGTTCGCGTTCACGCGGGTCGCGCGTCAGAAAACCTTCCGCTTTCAATTGCGGACGGAGGTTCGCGTCAAATTTCAACAACGCGCGCGAAATGCCATGGCGCACCGCGCCGGCTTGTCCGTTCGGACCGCCGCCGGTGACACTGATGCGCGCATCCAATTTTTCCGCCGTGCCCGTGAGCGTCAGCGGTTGCGACGCCGTCGCGCGAAGCGTGTCCACGGGAAAATAATTTTCGAACGGACGACCGTTCACGGTGATTTTGCCGTTGCCGGAAGCGAGACGGACCCGTGCGATGGCGGTCTTGCGACGACCCGTGCCGAGAAATTCATTCTTTTGGACTTTTTCTGCTTTTGCCATAAAAAATTATTTTGCCGCTGCGAGCGCCGCGGGCTGTTGCGCCGCGTGGTCGTGCTTCGGGCCTTTGAACACTTTCAATTTAGTCAACAAAACGCGGCCGAGGCGATTTTTTGGAATCATGCCTTTGACGGCGTGTTCAATCAATTTTTCCGGATGCTTCGCGCGGAGCCGTTCGACGGTCGTATATTTTTCGCCGCCTTTCCAGCCGGAATAACTCATGTATTCCTTGTCGGTTTCTTTTTTGCCGGTGACGCGCACTTTTTCCGCGTTGATGACGACGACAAAATCGCCCGCATCGAGGTGCGGCGTGTAAACGGGTTTGTTTTTGCCGCGCAAAACGTCGGCAACCTGCGCGGCCAGACGACCGAGCACCGCGCCATCGGCATCAATCACGTGCCATTTGCGCTGGTCTAAATTCACTTTCGGCAAATACGTTTTCATTTCAATCCCGAACAAAGGGACGCGGAATTTATCAAAGTTGCGGTTGAAGTCAATAAAGGATTTTGCGGATAATTGTCTGGTTGGCCGCGAAAGAACGCAAAGAACTCAAAAGAATTCTTTGCGAATTTTGTGTTCTTTTGTGGCAATTGAATTATTTGGCCTTTTCCACGACCAGCATTTCGACGGGGCGACGATCAGGAACCAATTCAAGTCCAAGCTGATCGCGCATCACATTGTCGAATTCTTTTCGCCCCGCATTCCCTTTCATATTTCCATTCCATTTCACGTCAACATCGTATGTATTAGTCAATCCGGTTTCATCAATCACCGGCAGATTGTAAAACGAGCCGATAACGTGCGCGATGTCGTAACCGCTTGAGTCGGTGATTTTGTAACCAATGAGTTTGAGGCTGCCGCGATTTTCCCAAATGTTCGGCCCACCACCAGCGCTGATTTTAATTCCTGGCGCGTTTGTGCTAACGACTCGCAATACGAGCACGTCCGTGTCGCGCGTTTCAGGATGCGCAACGATGCCATATTGCTTTTTGATTTCCGCGCGCAACAGTTCCCGTGAATTATTTGGAACAGTCAACAGCATATCGAATTGTCCCTTGGGTAAATTTGAGGGCAAAACCATTTGTTCGGGGCCGAAGCCGTAAGCTGTTTGAAGAATCTCCTGAAAACTCGCGCCACGGCGCATGAGCCTGCCTTCGGGGCTCATGTCGCTTGAAGCGATGACGTAATCACCTTTATTTACATATTTGCTGGGCCGTAAAACGACGACGTTCGGCAATTGCACGGTGTCCATGTTCATCTTATCCCAATTCTCAAAATAATTTTCGATTGTGTCCGCTTTGGATTTTTTTATTGCCATGACGGTGCCGGTTGTTGCGCTAATCGCTACAATTGCCGCGATACCGACGACCACTGCTGTTTTCATTTTTGTCCATGCCATAATTTTCAATGCTCCTTTAATGAGGGTTAATGTTGAAACGGAAGCCGTCGCGCCTTTGGCCACTGCAACGGCGGTAATCATTTTTGCCAGTCCAACGGGCGCGGCATGAACGGAATTTTCAGAAACCGCTGATGCGATGGTT
>JAJPKI010000203.1 GCA_021323835.1 Verrucomicrobiota bacterium
GAAAACGGCGCGGACGCGATTTATTTCGGCCTCGAAAAATTCAACGCGCGGATGCGCGCGCACAATTTCACCGTCGCCGATCTGCCGAAGCTGATGGAATTTCTGCATCGTCGTGGCGTCAAAGGATATGTCACGTTCAACACGCTCGTGTTTCAAAATGAAATCGCCGAAGCAGAAAATTATCTGTGCGCGATCATTTCCGCCGGCGTGGACGCCGCAATTGTTCAAGACGTCGGCATTTGCCGGTTGATCCGCAAACTCTCGCCGGATTTTCCAATTCATGCTTCCACGCAAATGACCGTGACGAGCGCGGGCGGCGTGGAATTCGCCCGCGACCTCGGCTGCAATCTCGTCGTGCTCGCACGCGAATGTTCAATCGCGGAAATTGAAGAAATTAACTCATCACTCGTCACTCATCACACATCACTGCCTTTAGAAGTTTTTGTCCACGGCGCACTCTGCGTCGCCTATTCCGGCCAGTGTCTGACCAGCGAATCGCTCGGCGGCCGTTCAGCCAATCGCGGCGAATGTGCACAGGCCTGTCGCATGCCGTATGAATTGATTTCCGACGGCAAGCAAGTTCCGCTCGGCGACCGGAAATACCTTTTGAGTCCGCAAGATTTGGCCGGGCTCGAAGTATTGCCGGATTTGATTCGTGCCGGTGTCGCGTCACTTAAAATTGAAGGTCGCCTAAAAACGCCGGAATACGTCGCGAACATCACGCGCGTTTATCGAAATGCTTTGGACAATTGCAAATCCACGGACGAGAAATCGCGCTACGACATGGAAATGGCTTTTTCGCGCGGGCTTTACACCGGCTGGTTCGGGGGCATCAACAATCAGGAACTCGTTCACGCGCGCTTCGGAAAAAAACGCGGCGTTTTTCTCGGCGAAGTCGCGCGCATCGAACGCAATCGCGTTTCAATCAAGTTGCAGGCTCCACTGAAACCCGGCGACGGCGTCGTCTTCGACGCGGGCAAACCGGAAACGGATGAGGAAGGCGGACGTATTTATCAATTGGCCGCGCAACGCGACGAAACATGGTTGAGCTTCGGCCACGATGATATTGATTTCAACCGTGTCCACGTCGGCGATAAATTGTGGAAGACCAGCGACCCTGAACTGGACAAACGTTTGCGCCAAAGTTTCGCGGGCGACGCGCCGAAATTTCAGCGGCCGATTAACATGGAAGTCCACGGCCTTGTCGGAAAGCCGCTCACGTTGATTGCGCAGGATGAATTAGGCCACATCGCCCGCGCCGAATCGGAAATTCCATTGGCGAAAGCAGAAAAAATTCCTCTCACGGAAGAAAAATTACGTGAGCAATTGGGTCGGCTCGGCGGCACGCCATTTCAACTTGGCGAATTGAAAAATTTCCTCGAAGGCGAAGTGCTCTTGCCGGTCAGCGAACTGAATCGTTTGCGCCGCGAAGTCGTTACGGAACTGGAAAAGCAACGTGCGCAGCCAAAGCGGTGGTCATTAAACGAAAGTAGGAGACGAGGTGACGAGTCTCAAATTAATCAGAGACTCCTTACGTCGTCTCCTACAAAGCCGGAACTGATTGTATTGATTCGAAACCTCGCACAACTCGAGGCCGCGCTGCGTTGCGGCATCGAAACCATTTACTGCGAATTTGAAGATACAAAAAAATATCGCGAAGCCGTGCAAATGTGCCGAGAGTCGAAAGTCGAGGGTCGAGCGCCAAAAGCCGAAACATCCTCGTCTCTCGACACTCGTCCCTCGGCTATCTTCGTCGCTCCGCCGCGCATTTTCAAAACCGGCGAGGAATGGATTTTGAAACAAGTCCGTTCCTGCAACGCAGACGGCTATTTGATTCGCAATTATGACCATTTGAAATTTTTTGCCGATTGCCGCAAGCGCGGCGATTATTCGCTCAATGTCGCCAACGCGCTCACGGCGGATTATTTCAAAAACAAAGTCGGCCTCGAAAGCGTCACGGCGAGTTACGATTTGAACGTCCAGCAGCTCGAAGCGTTATTGCAATCCGCGCCGCCGGAATGGTTCGAAGTCACCATTCATCAGCACATGCCGATGTTTCACATGGAGCACTGCGTCTTTTGCGCGTTTCTTTCCAGCGGCAAGGATTATCGCGATTGCGGTCGCCCGTGCGACACGCACGAAGTGAAATTGCGCGACCGCGTCGGCGCCGAGCATGTGCTGAAGGCCGACACCGGCTGTCGCAACACTGTTTTCAATTCCCAAACGCAAACCGGCGCGGAATTTGTGGAACGGATGCTGGCGCTTGGCGTGCGCAATTTTCGCGTGGAATTTCTGAATGAAACGCCGGAGCAAGTCGAGCGGACGATTTCAAAATATCGCCAGCTTTTGCGCGGCGAAATTTCCGGCACGCAATTATGGAAGGAATTGAAATTGCATAATCAGCTCGGCGTCACGCGCGGGCAGATGGGAAAGTAATTTTTTACGCGAATTTCGCGAATTAACACGAATTTAATTGGCGACAATTAGCGTAATTCGCGTCAAATAAGTTTTTTTAACTTCGCATCCTCGCCCAATTTGCGGACCAATTCCTTTACCTTCTGCGCCTGCGATTTGTGCGCGAGCAAAACCGCGTCGTCCGTTTGCACCAGAATTGAATCGCGCAAACCGACCACGGCAATTGGCGTTTTATTTTTCGTGCGCGCGTCGAAAATAATATTTCGCGCTGCGTCCACGTGAATGAAATCTGCCACCGCGCAATTGCCTTCCGCGTCGGGCTTGAGATGCCGCGCCAATGCGTTCCACGCGCCGAGGTCGTCCCATTCAAAATCGCCGTCGGCGCAAATGATGTTCTGCGCTTTTTCCATCAACGCAAAATCAATCGAGATTTTTTTGATGGCCGGATATTCCTTCGCCAAAACGCGCGCGAGTTTCGCCGGATTTTTCGCGACCTTGAACCAGCGCTGGCACGCGGCGAACATTTCCGGCTGATGCTTTTCGAGGCCGTTCGTGATCGTGATAAAACTCCAGACGAACATTCCCGCGTTCCAGCGATATTGTCCGCTGTTGACGTAAGCTTGCGCGGTTTCATAA
>JAJPKI010000339.1 GCA_021323835.1 Verrucomicrobiota bacterium
CACGCGTTCCACAAAATTCCCGGCGTGCGCGTGATTGTTTTGTTTCCGATTGCTGAAGTCAGCGAGAGCCAGCGCAAATTGATGACGACGTTGCGCGAAAATATCCGCACCGTCGCGATTGATGGAAAATTTGATGATTGTCAGGCGATGGTGAAACGTGCGTTCGCCGACGCCGACTTGAAACACATTCCGCTGTCGTCCGCGAATTCCATCAACATCGGGCGATTGCTGCCACAGAGCGTTTATTATTTTTACGCCGCGTCGCGTTTGGCAAAACCGGGCGAGCCGATTGTCTTTTCAATTCCCAGCGGCAATTTTGGCGATGCGATGGGCGCAGTCGTCGCGCGAGAAATAGGTTTGCCGGTGAAAAAAATTATCGCGTCGGTCAATGACAATGACGCGTTTCCGAAATTTCTCGCGAGCGGCGATTATCAAAAAATTTCACCGTCGCGCAATTCCGTTTCCAATGCAATGAACGTCGGTCACGCGAGCAATCTCGCGCGGCTCGTCGCGGTTTATGGCGGGCAAATGGACGAGACCGGAAAAATTTTGCGCCAGCCGAATCTCGACGCGATGCGGCGTGACATTTTTTCCAGTTCGATTTCCGACGAGCGCACGCGCGCGGCGTTGAAAAATTTCTGGGATAAATATCAATTGCTGCTCGAACCGCACGGCGCGGTCGCGTGGCAGGGATTTTTGGATTGGACGGCGATTGAACCGCTGAGCGATTTGCCCGCCGTGATTTTGGAGACGGCGAATCCGGCGAAATTTCCCGAAGAAATCCAGAAGATGATGAGTTGGGAGCCGGACGTTCCGGCGAACATGGCCGCGTCGCTGAAATTGCCGGAAGATTTCGACCGCATGGGCGCGGATTACGAAAAATTCAAAGCGTATCTTGTCGCAAAGCACGCTTGAACGGCGGCATTTTTCTGGCATTCTAAACGCTCTTTTATTTCATGGCTTTAATCGTCCAAAAATACGGCGGCACTTCGGTCGGCAACACCGACCGCATCAAAAACGTCGCCAAACGCGTCGCGGAATATCGCTCGCGCGGCGACCAATTGGTCGTCGTCGTCTCGGCGATGAGCGGCGTTACCGACGGTTTAATTAAATTGGCAAAGGACATCGCGCCGTTGCCGAGCGAACGCGAAATGGACATGTTGCTCGCAACTGGCGAACAACAAACCATCGCGCTCACGGCGATTGCGCTGCATCAACTTGGAATTCCCGCCGTTTCGATGACCGGCGCGCAAGCGGGAATCATTACCGACGTGGTTCACACGAAAGCGAAAATTCATAACATCACGCCACAGGAAGTTCACAAAAAATTGGACGCGGGTAACGTGGTCATCGTCGCCGGATTTCAAGGCGAGACGCCGGAAGGACAAATCACGACGCTCGGTCGCGGCGGTTCGGATTTGACGGCGATTGCGCTGGCAGCGGCGTTGAAGGCCGACCTTTGCCAGATTTACACGGATGTTGACGGCGTTTACACGACCGACCCACGCATTGTGCCGAACGCAAAAAAACTTTCGGAAATTTCTTATGACGAAATGTTGGAACTCGCAAGTCTCGGCGCGAAAGTGATGCAAAGCCGTTCGGTTGAATTTGCAAAAAAATTTGGAGTCGTGTTTGAAGTCCGCAGCAGTTTAAATGACAACCCTGGAACGATTGTGAAACCCGAAACAAAAAGCATGGAAGGTGTCGTCGTGCGCGGCGTCGCGCTCGACAAAAATCAGGCCAAAGTCACGCTCGTCGCCGTGCCGGACAAACCGGGCGTCGCGGCGAAAATTTTTAAAGCGCTCGGCGACGCGACCGTCAACGTGGACATGATTGTGCAGAACATCAGTCACGGTTCAGGAACGCCAGCGACTGATTTAACGTTCACGACAGACAAGCCGGATTTGCTCAAGGCGCAAAAGGTCATTGAGGGTTTGAAAAAAGAAATCGCCTACAAAGATTTAATCGTCGCGGAAAAAATTGGGAAATTGTCCATCGTCGGCGTCGGCATGAAATCGCACACGGGCGTGGCCGGAAAATTATTTGAAACGCTCGCAAAGGAAGGCGTGAACATTGCCATGATTTCCACGAGCGAAATCAAAATTTCCGTCGTGATTGATTTGGCCAAAGGTGAAGCGGCGGTGAAAGCCGTTCACGCGGCATTTATCGGTTGAAATAATTTTCCTCAGCCATGAGCGATTCGAAATTAAACGAGGCGCCATGGCTGACAACGCGAGCATTTCTTTTGCTTTTGGCGGCAGCGTTGCTTGCCGCGTTTCCTAAGGTCGCGCTTGGGCTGAATACATTTTTCTATCGCGATTTCGGCGCGCTTGGTTATCCGGGTGCGATTTTTATGCGCGACAGTTTGTTGCGCGGCGAATTTCCTCTATGGAATCCTTATAGCCACTGCGGTGTGCCGTGGCTTGCGCAAATGGGACAATGGTATCCGCCGTCGTTACTCTCGATTTTTTTCCCACTGCCGTGGGCACAAAATTTTTTAATGCTCGCGCATTTATGGTTCGGCGGCTGGGGAATGTTCTGGCTCTTACGCCACTGGAACGTCGAAAATTTCGCCGCAACGTTTGCGGCATTTGCATTTGTCTTCAACGGCGTTTCGCTTTCGTGTTTGCAATGGGGAAATTACGTCGCATCGCTTGCGTTGCTGCCATGGGTTGTCGGCTGCGTCATGGAATGTTGGCGCGGCGGCGGACGCGGGCTGCCGCTTGCGGCAATTGCCAGCGCGATGCAAGTGCTAACGGCAACGCCGGAAATCACTTTGCTAACGTGGATTCTTATCGGCGCGCTATGGCTTGCGGAAATTTTTTCCGGAGAAATCAAAATTTTTATTTCGGCGCGACGGATTTTTTTTGCCGTCCTGCTCGCGGCAGGAATCACCATGATTCAAATGCTGCCGTTTTTTGATTTACTTGCGCATTCGCAGCGAAATTCCGGCGGCGCCGAAACCGCAGCGTGGTCCATGCCCGGCTGGGGCTGGGCAAATTTAATTGTCCCGCTGTTTCACTGTTATCCGTCACCGCAAGGAACCTGGTTTCAAAACGGACAGGATTTTTTGCAATCTTATTATTTGGGCGCCGGCGTTCTGGCGCTGGCGATTTGCGGCGCGCTGTTGGCGCGAAAGCGGCTGGCCATCGTCATCGCCGTGGCAATTTTTTTCTGCTGGGTGACGGCGCTTGGTTCGAACGGATTTTTTTATGAAGAAATCAAAAAACTTTTCCCCCTTGTCGGCATCGCGCGTTTTCCGGTGAAATTCACAATTCTCACGGCATTTCTCATTCCGCCGTTGGCGGCCTTTGGAATTGAACGAATGGCGCAAAATAAAAATCCTCGCGCGCTAATCTCAATTGCCGGCTTCATTTTAATTTTGATGGCAGCATTGCTTTGGTTCGCGCGACACTTTCCATTTCCGTTAGACAATTGGAACGCGACTTTTTGGAATACAATTGACCGCGCCGCACTAATGCTGGCACTCGTCGCTGGAATTTTATTGCTGTCGAAACTTAAAAATTCACTTCCGCGAAATTTTGTGCAGTTAATTGTGCTCATCCTTCTGCCGCTCGACGCATTTACCCACAGTCCAAAAATTACGCCGACACTTTCCAGTTCAATTCTTGCGCCGGGAATTTGGCAGGCCAGCGGCAAACCGGAAATTCAATCGGGCGAAGGTCGCATCATGGTCAGCCCTGATGCCGAGCAACAATTGCTTTACAGCCGCGTCGCCAACATGAACGCCGACTTCATCGGCAAGCGACTGGCCGAATGGTATAATCTGAATTTGCTCGACGGCCTGCCCAAAGTCACCGGCGCGGTCACTTTGCGCCCGGCGCATTTTGATATTTTGGAAAATTATCTTTACTACACGGCGGGCGGACATTGCGGGCGCGGTCTCGTTGATTTTCTTTCTGTTGCGTGGTTGTCTTTGCCGGACAATCCGACGCAATGGCAGGCGCGCACCAATTTTCTTCCGCTCATTACCGCTGGACAAAAACCAATTTTTGCTTCCGATGAAAAAACTTTAGAAAATATCACTGCCGAAAGTTTCGAGCCTCGCGCCGTTGTTTATTTGCCTGAAGACGCCCGCGCATTTGTCACTGCGTCAAACCAGACCATTTGCGTCCTGACCAATTTTCAATTCGCTTTGAACAAAATCGAAGCTGACGCAAATGCAACTGCGCCAGGCATCGTTGTTATTTCGCAGAGTTATTATCATTCATGGCGTGCGTCGGTTGATGGCCAGCCAACGCCGTTGCTCCGGGCGAATCTCGCCTTTCAAGCGATTGAAATTCCCGCCGGCGCGCATCATATCAAATTAATTTATCGCGACCCATTTTTTGAAATGGGGGCAATCATTACGGCCATTTCAATTATCATCTGCGGTTTTATCTGGCGTCGAACAA
>JAJPKI010000252.1 GCA_021323835.1 Verrucomicrobiota bacterium
CAAATTGCAAATCGTGACCGGCTGATTTTTTTGCGCGCACTCGCCGGCAATGCCTTTGCCCACGGGAATGATGCTCACGATGTCCAACAATTGTGGCGGCAAACCAACTTGCGCAACGAGCCGCAGTAATTGCGTCGGCTCATGCAATTTGTGAATTGTTCCGGTTTCGGAATTAAATTGCGCGAGCGTGTCGCGAAGAATTTTTTCTAAAGCGGTTTTGTCCATAAATTTTAACGCTCCGGTTCACTAAAAACTCCCCATTGTGGTCGTGGGTCTGGCGGCGAAGTCGGTTTGTAATATGGATTTTGTTGCTGCCATTGACGTTCAGAATCAACTTGATCATTTGTCACGCAGCCGCCCACTAAAATGGCAATTAAAGTCAGGCACAAGGCAAACAGGTATTTTGATTTCATAATTTCAATGCTTTTAGATTATTTTCATCATCACCCGACCGATAATGCAACACTTTGACTTTTTCGAGAGTGACCAATCCGCCGCCAATCATTTTGTCGAGCGTCGGCAAAAATGAATTTATTTTTTCCTCGCTGTCCACAATTTCAATGACGAGCGGCAAATCCATCGAGAGCCGCAAAATTTTCGCCGTATGCAACCGGCTGGATTTGCCAAATCCCATCGGACCGCGCAGAACGGTCGCGCCGGCCAGATGCGCTTCGCGCGCGGCGAGGACGATGGCTTCATAAAGCGGTTTGTGTTCCCATCGGTCGCTTTCGCCAATGAAAGTGCGGAGCAGGATGGCGTCAGTTGGAATTTGCATAGTTTTATTTAGCCACAGATGGACACAGATTGAACACAGACAAAAGCGTCCGCAGATTTCGCAGATGGACGCAGATAAACTTGCCATAAACCAATCTGCGAAAATCTGTGCAATCTGCGGATAAAAGTCTTGTTTTCATTTTACAGAATTAAAAATTGAGCCGAGCAAATAGCCGAGCCACACGGCAATCATGCACAACGCGACGGATAAAAATATATTTCCAAATGCGTAAAAAATTTCGCGGTCGCGAATGAGATTTAGCGTTTGCAAACTGAACGATGAAAACGTCGTGTAACCGCCGCAAATGCCGGTCATCAGCAATTGCGTGGCGAAGGCGCGCGATTGCGAATCCATCCGGCCTTCGGGAATCGTCAACGCGGCAAAAAAACCGATGAGAAATGAGCCGGTGACGTTGATGACAAGCGTGCCCAGTGGAAACGTGGCGGCGGTCGTAAATTTTGCGGCGATTAAATCACCGAGCCAGTAGCGTCCGACGCTGCCGAGCGCGCCGCCAATGGCGACCCAAAGATATGCGATGTTCATAATTTTCCTGCGAATTATTTTTCGTAGGAGTTATCAGCGCTGAACATCAGGCGGTTTTCCATGCGGATGGCAAACTCCATTGCCACGAAAATTTTATGCGCCGCGCACGATTTGGCAATGGCAATTATTTTCCGTCGAACGACGTCATCGCGCGATACGTGATGACGACTTGCCAGTCGGCGTAATTGGCATCGCACGCTTTCATCGCGGCGACCATTTGCTGGCGGAAATTGGTTTCAATCAGGCTATTTTGCCCAGGCCAGATTTGAAATTGAATGCGCAGATAATTCCAGTCGCCCGGCGTTTTTTCCACTTTGCTGAATTGCGGTTCGCTCAAAATAATTGCATTGAACTGCGAATGCATTCCTTTGGCGACGCTGTGAATTGTTTCAACGGCCTTTTGCTGGTCGGCGCTTGCGGGAATTTGCACGTCCGCATACGCGAAAATTCCACCGTGCGGAAATCGCGTGATGTTCGTGATATTGCGATTCGGCACTAAAATAAGTTGATTGTAAAACGTCACGAGCCGCACGTAACGCAAGCCGATGCGTTCGACGCGACCGACGACGCCGGACAAATCCACGCGGTCGCCAACGTCCATCGTGTTCAACAAAATGAGCGTGACGCCGGTGACAACGTCCTGAATCAAACCTTGCAAGCCGAAGCTGACGGCGAGGCCGATGACCGCGGCGCTCGACAAATACGTGGCGAAAACTTTGTCGTTGAGATTGAAGCCGACAATCAGCACCAAACCGATGGCGAGAAAATAAATTCCAAACGTGACCGCGCTAACAACCAACCGCGTGAGCGTGACGAATTTCGGCTGTGACGTGAAGCCGAGATTGAACCTGCTTTTTTGCTCGTGCCGTTTGGTGATTAGCCATTCGCTATAATGCCGAATAGCTTTGACGATGAGATGCGCGATAAAGGCGAGGCCAATAATCATTCCAATGTGTTCCCATTGCGTCGTGCGCTCCCAAAAATTGGCGACGTGTTGATTGTCCATCAATTTGTGGACAATCGAATTGGTCGCAGGTGAATTTGTATCAGCCATTTTCCTTGTCAGCTAAAATAATCCGACAAATCAAAGTTGCAAATCGTTTTGCCAATGACGATTTCTTGACTCGACGCGTGCGAAATTTATCATGTCGTTTCAATTTATGACGAAAATCCAAACTATTCAGGCGCGCGAAATTCTCGACTCGCGCGGCAACCCGACGGTGGAAGTGGACGTGACACTCGAATGCGGCGCGGCAGGTCGCGCGGCCGTTCCGAGCGGCGCCAGCACCGGCGAACATGAAGCGATTGAATTGCGCGACGGCGACAAAAAAAGATTTCTCGGCAAAGGCGTTTCAAAAGCCGTCAAAAATGTGACGGAAAAAATTCTGCCGGAACTGCAAGGTGTTGACGCGCTCGACCAATTGACCGTTGACCGCATCATGCTGGATTTGGACGGCACGGAAACGAAATCGAAACTCGGCGCAAATGCAATTCTCGCCGTCTCGCTCGCCAATGCCAAAGCTGCTGCTGCCGCGCTCGGCCAACCGTTGTTCAAATATCTCGGCGGGCCGAACGCGAAAGTTCTGCCAGTCCCGATGGCCAATGTCATCAACGGCGGCGCGCATTCGGATGCGCCGATTGATTTTCAAGAATTCATGATTATGCCGCTCGGCTTTGAAACGTTCAGTGAAGGCTTGCAGGCAATCACAGAAACATTTCACGCGCTGAAATCCGTTTTGAAAAAGCGCGGCCTTTCGACGGCGGTCGGCGATGAAGGCGGATTTGCGCCGAAACTCGACAGCGTGGAAGACGCGCTCGATTCCATGAGCAAAGCCGTGGCGGACGCGGGTTACAAACTCGGCAAACAAATTTTCTTCGCGCTTGATGTGGCGTCGTCGGAATTTTACAACCACGACGGCACTTACACGTTCAAGAAATCTACCGGCAAAACGATTTCCGGCGCACAGCTCGTGGATTTTTATGCGAAACTCTGCGCGAAATATCCGATTGTTTCGATTGAAGACGGCTGCGCGGAAGGCGATTGGAAGCATTGGAAATTGTTGACGGACAAAATCGGCGACAAAGTTCAACTCGTCGGCGACGATTTGTTTGTGACAAATGTGAAATTCCTGCAAAAAGGAATTGAAACCGGCACGGCGAATTCGATTCTCGTGAAGGTGAATCAAATCGGTTCGCTCACGGAAACGCTCGACGCGGTTCAACTTGCACAATTCAACAAATACACAGCGGTGCTTTCGCATCGCTCCGGCGAGACGGAAGATTCGACGATTGCAGACATCGCGGTCGCGACGAATTGCGGCCAGATTAAAACCGGTTCGCTTAGCCGCAGCGACCGTTTGGCAAAATACAATCAGCTTTTGCGCATCGAGCAATTGCTCGGCAAGAATGCAGTTTATGCCGGCATGAGCGCATTGCCGAAGCAGAGCTAATCCAAAATTAATATCGAAAGCCGGAAACCATTTGCGGTTTCCGGTTTTTTATTTGCAATTCACTGGCAAGCAGCTAATTATTTTGTTCGCCAACGGAAACAAATTAAAATATGAAAAAAATACTTATCGTTTCAGCACTCGTTATTGGCACGGTCGCGGTTCGCGCCGACCAACCCATGGCTTCATCCGGTTCGTCAGCATTTCAAGCATCATTGACACCGGACATCGCGGTTCATTCCAAAGACACGCAAATCAACGGCTTCGCCATCAACGTCTGGGGCGAAAATCCGCAGCACGCTTTCAACTTCGGCATCGTCAACGGCAGCACCGGCGAAAGCAGCGGCTTCAGCATGGCGATGTTCAATTACGATGACAACTACACCGGCGTGGAGTGGGGCATCGTCAATTACAGCAAAGAAAGTTTCAAAGGCTGGCAGGAAGGCTGGGTCAATATCTCCAAAGGCACGTTCATCGGCTGGCAGGACGGTTGGGTCAACGTCTCGGACGAATTACACGGCTTCCAATCCGGCATCGTCAACTACACAAAAAATTTGCATGGCGTGCAAATTGGATTGGTCAACGTCGCGCTGAATAACGGCTGGTTCGACCAAATGCCGGACAAGTTCGCAAAAGGCTTTCCGCTGTTCAACTGGTCGTTCTAAAATTTTTCATATTCAACCCGGAAGCCGGAAACGGTTTCCGTTTTTTTTATTTTCAATAGCCCTGTTTCAACAACCACCAAACCGCGAACATGATTGCGACGCTCAACAGCGACATCAACGCCGCGCTGAAAATAAAAATGGCCGCGACCGTCATTGCCAGTCCGCCAATAAATGGAATCGTTAACCGCTGCTTCCAGCCGTAAATCATGTAGCCGCCCGCAATCGTTCCCCAAATCATCGAAGCCCAGATGTAATGCTGGCTAATGTGCAATTGGTTGAAAAAATCCACAGTTTGATTATGCAGAAATTCTTTTCTTACGCCAGTTCGATCGCAAATGACGCACTTGGCATTTGAAAAATCTCGTGCTAATTTTCGATATGAACCGCTTTTTTAAACCCAACCTTGACCGTTCCGGCCGCATGGTGCGCGGCGTTTTGGGCGCGCTATGCCTCATCGCCGGCGTCATCGTCGGCGGCGATGTCGAATGGTGGGCCGGTTTGATTTTAGTCGCGGCGGGATTATTTGCCATTTTCGAAGCCATCAGCAAATGGTGCGTCCTGCGCGCGTGCGGGATTAAGACGAAAATGTAATTCTTCGCTACCTTCGCGGTTCTTCGCGCGACTTTCTTTTCTAAAAAATTTTGTTACGTTCTGCGGATGAATTTATTGCCGTTTGGAAAATTACCTGCCGCGAAGCCGCGAAAATTTCTTCCTGAAAAAATTGATTTAGGCGATTGGTCGCAAATTGCGCCGTTGTTTGACCAACTGGAAAAACGCGCGCCGCAAATCAAATCCGCTACCGATTTGGAAAAATGGTTGCTTGATTGGAGTGAGTTGGAAGCTGCGCTTGATGAAGAATCTTCAAAGCGGGAGATTGCGATGACCTGTCACACGGAAAACGTTGAAGCGGAAAATGCATTTCTGCATTTCATCGAAAAGGTCAAGCCGCAGATTAAACCCCGGCAATTTGCGCTGGAAAAAATTTACGTCGCGCATCCGCAACGTGAGCAATTGCCGCACGAACGCTTTTTCATTTTCAATCGTGATGTGAAAAATCACGTCGAATTGTTCCGGCAGGAAAATGTTCCGCTCGAAACCGGGGAAGCGAAACTTTGCCAGCAATATCAAAAACTCATCGGCGCGCAGACGGTGAATTTTCGCGGCGAAGAGAAGACGCTCGTCCAAATGGGCCGCTATCTCGAAGAACCCGACCGCGCGCTGCGGCAGGAAGCGTGGGAACTCGTCGCCAAACGCCGTTTGCAGGATGCGGAAAAATGCGAGGAACTTTTCGACGGATTAATAAAGCTGCGGACGCAAATCGCAAAAAATGCCGGCTTCGACAATTATCGCGATTACATGTTTCGCAAAAATGCCCGTTTCGACTATTCGCCGGAAGATTGCCTGAAATTTCACGACGCAATTGAAAGCGAAATTGTTCCCGCCGTTCGCGAAATTCAAAACGAACGTCGTGCGCAATTGAAATTGGAAAAATTACGTCCGTGGGACTCGGCCGTTGACCCGCTGAATCGTCCCGCGCTCAAACCGTTTCAGCAAGTCGGTGAAATGGTTTCGCGCACGCAAAATATTTTCAACAAGCTCGACGCGGAACTCGCGCGCGGTTTCCAGCAGATGCAGGACTTGAAATTACTCGACCTCGACAATCGCAAAGGCAAAGCGCCCGGCGGCTATCAATCCACGCTAAACGAAGCGCGTCTCCCATTCATTTTCATGAACGCCGTCGGCGTGCAGCGCGATGTAGAAACGATTTTGCATGAGGCGGGTCATGCGTTTCATGCGCTCGCCACGCGCGGCGAGGATTTGTATGCGTATCGCAATGTGCCGATTGAATTCTGTGAAGTCGCTTCGATGGCGATGGAATTGCTCGCGGAAAATTTGCTGGAAGAATTTTATTCCACTTCCGACGCCAATCGCGCG
>JAJPKI010000181.1 GCA_021323835.1 Verrucomicrobiota bacterium
GCCGTCCGCGCTTCGTGCAGCTCATTGGCTACAAAAATCAAATTCGGGAACTTCGCAGCCAAAATGCTTCGTTCGCAACCATAGCCAAACTTCTCAAAAGATTTTCAATCCAGACAACGGGTGAAACCGTCCGCCGTTTTCACCGCATCGTAATTGAGCAGAAGACGACGAAGCAAAAGCGGAAACGCGATACGAAAAGGCGTTCAATGAAACCAAAAATTGCCACGCGGTTGAGCCTGCCATCCGAGGCGCAACCGCGCATCGCGCGAATTGAAGACCTATGAAAAGACGGCTCGATTTGATTTTGAATGGCAAAGGCGGTGTCGGAAAAAGTTTTCTCGCCGTCAATCTTATCGAGTATTTCAACGACCATTCCGTCAAGCACGTCGCCATTGATACGGACAATGAGAATTCCACGCTGAAGCGTTTTTATCCCGATTCAGTTTTTGTGAATCTTTTGCAGCCGTCGGCCATTGATCAAATCTTCATTGAATTGAGCAGGCATTCACTGGTGACGGTGGATTGCCGCGCCGCCTCGACAGATATTTTTCTTCGTTTCTTCAACATGAAGAATGCGTTCGATGCGCTTAAAGAATTTAATGCTTCATTGACCTTGGTTTCACCAGTGAGTCATGACCCGGACAGCGTGAAGCAACTGCAAGTTTTGGCGGAACAATTCAACGACAAAGCCAGTTATGTCGTCGTTAAAAATCGTTTCTTTGGCAAGCAGTTCAATATTTATGACAAAAGCAAAACACGCGCTCGCCTTCTTGATGAATTGAGTGCGAAGGAAGTTGAAATGCCGATGCTCGATAATTGGCTTGTCGTGGCTTTGAATCAGGCCGTCACCACCATCACACCTGCGTTGCGTAGCGATAAATTCTTTATCGTAGATCGGATTCGGTTGAAGGATTGGCAATGGGAATTCAACGAGCAAATCGAATCGGCCATTGACCTTTTGTTGCCGCCAAAAAAATCAGTCAAAGAAAAAGGAGCGGCGCATGAATGACGCTTCTCGAAAAGCCGATTTGCAGAAAGCCCTCGCTGAATGGAAAAAGAAACACCACGTCGTCAGCGATAACGACCCGCACATGGCGTTTGTGGAACTTTGGGAGATTCTGATGGAAAACAGCCGCGCCGCCGACCCAGGCCAATTGTTCCGACATGAATTGGAACAACTTACCGAAATCGGTAAGACATTTTCTAAACAAAGTGGTGAAGTGGTTTGCGAGCTTCGCTCTGTGCCAAAAATCAAAAATGATTTGTGGCTCTTTCCTTATTTCACCGTCGCGTTGGTTGCCGTCCTCACGCTGATTATCGGGATGTTTATCGGGAAACTTTTTCTCTGACATGAAAACATTGAGCATCATCACCGGCGCGTTTTCATTTATCGCGGCCGTCTATTTTGTTTCGGCCCTTGCCGCACCGTATTCATGGATTTTTGCCGCGCTCTTTTCCGGCTTTGGAATTTTCGCTATGACGAAGCCAGGTGCGGGGCGGCACAGCGTAAAATTGAAAGGCTTATGTTGGACTCGTGAAGATTTTTGTCGTGGTTGGTTAATCACCGGTGACACCGGCTCCGGCAAAACCCGCTCCGGCATCACGCAATTGCTTTATCAGGTTTTCGAGCATGAAAAACTGTGGGGAGGTCTTTGCATTGACGACAAAGGTGTCTATTGGGAGACGCTCAAAGAAATGGCCGGCCACTTTAACCGGCAGAACGATTTAATTTTATTGCAGGTGAGGCCGCATGATGCGCCCGCCGACTGGAAACCGATTCACACTTACAATTTGCTTTCCGACCGCAAAATCCCGTTCAGCACGTATGCAAAATTCATCGTGGATACGGCCACGAGTTTGGGACAACAAGGCGACAAAGCATTTTTCAAAAACCAAGCCCAAACGCACATCGCGTTGGCGCTTGAGGCTCTTTATTTAAGCGGCTGGGATGTAACGCTTGAGAACGCACACGAAATTTTGCTCGATGATTCATCGCTTGAAGATGTTTTGTCCGAATTGGCGAGCGACCCGTTGACGCGGACCGAACGGCACGACACGTTAATCAGTCATTTCCTAAATCGTTACCGCGACCAGCCGCCCGAACAATTCGGCGGCGTCAAAGAAACCATCGCCAATTATCTTCACTTTTTTTTGACGCCAGAAATTGCCGAAGTTTTTTGCGCCGGACAAAATACGTTTGAGTTTTCCGAAATTGATCGTGGCAAAATTATTTGCGTCGCCATGCCGCAAAAATTTCAGACGGAGCGACGATATATCAATACGTTTTTAAAAATGCTTTTTTACACGCATGTTTTGCGCCGCTTCGACAAACCAAAGGCCGAACGCGAGAATGACAACCTTTTGATTCTCTGGGCGGACGAGGCCCAACGGTTCGTCACCGCCAGCGAGGACGGCATGAGCGATTACAACAGCGTGGACGTGTTGCGTGAGGCGAATGCAACGTTTGTCGCCGCCGCGCAATCATCAACTTCGTTCGTTCCGCCGCTTGGTGCAGACAAAGCAAAAGTCCTTACGCTGAATTTGCGCAACCGAATGATTTTCAAAGCAGCAGACGAGGCCGGGGCCGTTGAGAGCGCGGATTTCCTCGGCCAACGCCAAGTCACAAAGCGAAACTGGGGATTTTCAAATGGCCTTGCCAACCGCAGTTATCATCACCAGGACGAACACAAAATAAAACCGTATGCGCTGCGAAATTTGCAGAAGCACCAATGCGTCCTCGTCCATTGCGAAAAGGGTTTTGAAAAAACTATTTTGCCACCACTTGAACCGGACGGAAAAGTTTCAGGTTGGTTTCCTTGGTGGAAACAGTTTGTTTAGGGAAACCTGTTTTTCATTGTGAATATTTTAGGACGGTATCAGTTTTTTTAGATGAGCTGCCGTTTAACCAACCACATCGCGGAGACAGTATCTATAGGTAATTAAATTAAACTTTTCTCCTTCCGTAACAGATCCCATCCAGTTGCCTCTTGAGCGATGCGCCGATCTGCTGTCAGGAAAGTTTCGGCTTCCGCTCTCAAATCTACGGGAAGCCAAGCAAGCGCAGCCACCCATTCCGAATCTGTCGAATCATCAAATTCATCTTCCGTGTCCTCCATTGTGATCGTTGTAGGTGGTCGTCGCAAAAGTAGCCGATAACACGCCGTAGCCGGATTGATTCCACGGCCTCCCTTTTGTTCCAGTGTGCGCGACAGCCGAAAAGGAATGGAGATACCTAACCGGTCAAGGTCTCCATAATAATAAATTGCGCTTGGTTTTGATTGAACTTCACCAAGGAGAAAGTCCGCAATTTTCTCCGCTTCGCGACCACGTCCGTAAATCACCATACGAAATTTCCGATGCTCGGCATTCCAACGTGAGACTGAATCAAAGGTCGCTTCGTTTTCAATGATTAGAACATCGGTGCCATCGGTAAAGACGCGATGGACGGGAATGAGAGGAACGCGGTAGCAACGCAATATTTCTAAGGTCAACCGCCCTTCGTAGCCAAGCTGGCCATCCAAGACTCTCTCCAACATTTTTTCGTTACCAAAGATTTCGTGAGAACGTTCTTTGACCGGCACTGGAATGCGTGAGGCCCAATCACCACGAAAAAAATCATTTAACTGTTGGACAATCCTAGGATTCGGCAAGCGCGTCAGTCCCGCAACGAAACTCATCGGTATTGACCATGGAAAGGTTCGATGGTCAAAGGGAATTTCAGCTGCCACTGACTTCCTTAATAATCGCACGAACCGGGGTAATGCCGGTAAAGCCGTTCTGTCAAAACTGCTCTTGCTCGCTGGCAGACTGATAATCTCGTTTTCTGCCAACGTGCGTAAATCTGCCGCCAAGCGTCGTCTGCTGACAACGTCGCTTTTTAGATCGGGCCGAGCCGTGTAGAAGCACTGCCAGATTGTGGTCAAATCAATCGTGGCGCGCCTATCAGCTGCTCGTCCCAGCGCGGCGGCAAACTCATTTTCTGGTTTTTCCATTTCCGTCGTGTCCTAGTGAAATTGCTGTGACTCCTGCCATCTCTCCTTCGACTTCGACAATGTTTGCTCCCGTCCGAGGATTGATCGACGAATTGCGCAATCGGATTATTTTTGGAAACCCCGCAAGGGCGTCGAAATCATTGATGCCCGTGCCACATATGTATTGCACCCCCATGCGGTCGGCCATCGAAATTTGTAAGTCGACGAAGTCAGGCAGATTCGCTTTCCCAAGGGGGTTATCGAGCAAAAGAAACCCAGAATCTTCGGCCAGCGATGCTGTTCGTCCGC
>JAJPKI010000315.1 GCA_021323835.1 Verrucomicrobiota bacterium
AAGAGAATCGAGAACATTGGTTGCGGATTCCAATGTTCAATGACAAGTCGCGTTCTCTCAATTTATCGAATTGCGTGGCATTGGTCCTGTTCGAAGCATTGCGGCAGCAGGGATTTCACGGCGAGATTTGAAGTTTGTCAAAGCGTTGCGATTTGATAATTTTGAGATTGGCAGGCGCTTAGCGCAGCGGTAGCGCAGCAGCTTTACACGCTGTTGGTCGGGGGTTCGAATCCCTCAGCGCCTACCATCCCTCTTCGAGCTACAGCTCGGCAAGCCATCATTCCAACGTTCCATCGCGACGCAATTTCATTTTTCGTCCGCGCCATTCGACGGTGTTTCCGGTGAACGCACAAAACCAAATAGCCGCCTGTAGCAAATCTTTCACCGGCACGAGCCAGAACGGCGCCGCGCGGTTGATGGTTGATGGTTGATGGTTGATGGCATATCGCCTTTGTAAATTTTGAGCGACGATAATTCGCAAAAGCAAAAATATTGGTAGCGCGGCGAGCGCCGTCGGACAACAAAATCCATTTGCTTCAATATTGCCACGATACTCAGTGAAAAAAACAATCAACTCCGGCCGCACAAATTCAACAACAGCCAACCACATTACCGGCCAAAGCGTTGCGTTGGATAAAATGCTGAAAAAATAGGGCAGGGGCTGGCAAACGCGAATCGTCCGTGCCCAGCGCAATTGATGTTTCCAAATGTCGTGCCAATTTTTTTTCGGTTCCCAACATTCGACGACAATTGGGCAAAGCTCGATGCGATAATTTTTTTTAGCGATGCGATTGCCGAGTTGATAATCGTCGGCAAGGCTATTCACAAACGATTTGAAGCCGCCAATTTCACCAAGAATTTTTCTTCGTGTGAGCATGACCGCGCCGAGCGCAAAATCGAGCGGCTTGAGCGTTTGCGATTGCAAAACCTGGCTCCAGAAATCGGCATTGATGGCGACGACTTCCCATTGCATTGCGGCGGTCGCCGGATTTGCGAGGCGATAAAAGCAATTCACGAGACCGACTTTTTCATCGTGTAGCGCCGCAACTGCGTTCGAAAAAAAATCTGTCGGCACGCGAACGTCCGCGTCGCTGACGAGAACCAAATCGTGTTTCGCCAATTTTTCCAATTGCACGAGCGTGGAAACTTTTGCATTAGTCCCAAGATTTTCGGGGCAAATGACCAATTGCGCGTCGACTTGCGGAAATTTTTGCAGAAGTTCACCAACAATTTTGCAAACGGCGTCACTAGCATCAGCGACGCCGAAGAGAATTTGGATTTGTCCGGCGTAATTTTGCTTGAGCCAGCTTTCGAGCGAATCTGAAGTTGTTTCATCGCAGCCTTTGAGCGGTTTGAGAATTGAAATCGCGGGAGAAAAATTTGAGCCGGCAATTTTCTGATGCAGTGGAAATTTTTTTGCGGCAAGAAATTGCCAGAGCAAGAGCGCGAAACTTAAAATCGCAAGCGTGCCAAAAATGAAATTGAGATAAATCACCGGCGGAAATGAAACGAAAAATCAGGCGGTCGCGCCAGCGGATTTGGCTTCGGGATGCTCGTCGAGGACGAGCACGCCGTGAGGCGGCAAATCGTAATTGCCGGAAAACGTATTGCCGGTGAGAAAATCGTGCATCGGCTTGTAAAATTGAACGCGCACGGGCGAGTTCTGGTGATTGAGCAAAAAGAAAACGCGCGTGCCTTCTTTTTGGCGCATGCTCACTTCGACGTTTTCAGGAACTTTGAGCAGCGGATGAAGATTGCACATTTGCCGGAGCCAGCCGGTGAGGTCGTTGTAAAAATGCTGGTGGCTTTGCGTGCCGACGTAAATGGCTTTGCCGAGTCCGAAATTATTCATCGTCACGGCAGGTTTGCCGGCGTAAAAATCTTTTGCATAGACGGCGAGGATTTGGCAGCCCTTCGGCTCGACGATATCGCACCACAACCGCGCTGGATGCAAATGGCTGGTAGGAAACGCGCCTTTGAAGGTGAGATGATTTTCTTCGCCGGGCGGAATCGGGTCGAATTCCAAAACTTCAAGGCCGAACAAATCGGTAAGTTCGCCGGGAAATCCGGTGTCCGGCGCGATGTGATGTTCGTTGACGAGCGCGGTGTTAAATGTGCCGACGAGTGTGCCGCCGTTTTGAACGTAAAGTTTCAGGCGGTCGGCTTCGCCGGGCGAAAGCACGGTGAGCGACGGCGCGAAAACAATTTTGTATTGTGACAAATCATCGGTGGGACGCGCGAAATCCACTTGAATGTTGCGGTCGTGAAGCGAATTGTAAATGAGTTGGATGTGGTCGCGCAGGCTGAAATGTTTGTTCGGCTGGTTGGGCTGCTGCAGCGCCCAGTCGCTGTCGTGATTAAAAAGAATCGCGACTTCGGAAACAACTTTGGTGTCTTTGAGCGCGGGCGCGAGTAATTTCAATTCTTCACCGATTTGGGAAATTTCCTGAAAGACGCGGTTGTTCCCGCCGATGTGATGCGGCACGACGCCGCCGTAAAATTTTTCCGCGCCGATGCGCGGCTGGCGCCAGCGGAAAAATAAAACCGCATTCGCGCCGCGCGAAACGAGCTGGTAGGTGAACAGGCGGACAAGGTTTGGACGCACGAGGGAATTGACGTCCTGCCAATTGACCTGCCCGACTTTTTGTTCCATCGCCCAAAAGCCGTTCTCGCCGTCGGGAGTTTTGATGTCCGATTTTTTCAGCGAGCGGAGCAAATCAATATCGCAGGCCAGCTCGGCGGTTTTCGCTTTCATCACGACGTTGCTTTCGACGGAGACGAAATCCACGACGCTTGCCATGTCGAAATGGTCAAACTTGCGGAGGAACGCGCGCATGGTGACGGTAACGGGAATTTTCGGGCAACGCTCGTGCAACAAATCCGCCTGCATTTTTACGAATTGCACCATCGTGTCGCTGCAAAAACGGTTCCAGTCGAGCAGCAGCGCGGGATTGTGCTGCGCGGGCGCATACATCGGCATCGGGACCTGGTCCCACGACGTTACATTTTGTCCCCAAAATCGCAGGCCGAGTTTTTCATTGAGATTTTCAATCGTCTCATATTTTGCCTGCAGCCAGAAATGCCATTCTTCGCGGGAGGCGTTGTTAAATGAAAATTCCGTGTCATTTCCGCCCATGGAATTATCAATTTGAAATGCGATAAGTTGCGGATGGTCGCCAAGCGCCTCAATCATCGCGGAAACGATTTTTTTTGAGTAATCCCAATAAACATCGCTCGAAAGGCAAATCGCGCGGCGCGTGCCTTCGTGTTTTGTGCGGCCAAATTCGTCGAGCGGCAAAATTTCCGGATGTTTTTTGGCGAGCCAAACGGGCGGCGCGGCGGTCGGCGTGCCGAGCACGACTTTGATGTCGTGACTTTCCATGATGTCCATCACGCGGCGCAGCCAGAGGAAATCGTATTTGCCTTCTTCAGGTTCGCAAATGCCCCAGGAAAATTCGCCGATGCGCACGACGTTCACGCCCGCTTTGGACATCAGCACGGCGTCTTGTTCCCAGGCAGCCTCGGGATTTTCGGCGGTGCCGGCATAAGGAAAGACCCAGTGTTCAGGATAATAATCAACGCCGAAAAACATAATTAGCAGTGTGTTGGCTGACGAAGCAACTTTAAATCAAATCATGCGTGGCGCAATCTAAATTCGGCAGAGATTAAATGCCGCCGTTGATAAAATTCCGCGCAATTATTTTTTGAATAAATTGCCGATGCCGGATTTAAGTTTGTTCAAGTTTGTTGAGCCGAGATTGATGGCGCCGCTGCCTGCGTTCGCGGCATATTTGGCGAGTTCATGAAGCGTGGCTTCATAAATGGCATCCGTCACGCGCTTGGTCAAATCGGATGCGGTGATGCCTCCGGGCCCTTTGCCCATGTCGGTCAAATGAATTTCCGGCAACGGCAAATTATTTATCGAAATTTCTTTGCCCGCGAACAAGACAAGCGAACCATTTACTTTTGCGCCGGTGATAAGGAAATCGTCCACTTCCAATTTTTTGGCCGGCTTGGGCTGGCCGACGGAATTGGTCACGGTCGGGCCGCCTTTTTGGGCTGTGCTGCCGACGTTGTTTTTAATGGTCATCAGATTGTTTCCGCTCAATCCGCCTTCAAAGGTAATGCTCGGAGATTTTACTTCGACCGAGCGCACGACGATTTTGTCCGAGAGCAGCGACATCGGGTTAATTCCGACCGATGCTTCGCCGACGCTCATGGCTTGCGTCGATTTGAAATTCGGCGGATTGCCGACGACCAATCCTTTGACGCTCGCCGAGCCGGTGAGCAAGCCGATGTGAACCGAATCGAGCGTGACGGAAACCTTAGTGATTTGCGGGCCGTAAGTTTCAATCGTCTTTTTAACGATGCGGTCAAGGTTCAATGCGACGACCACAACGGCGATAATGACCAGCGCGACCAGGATGAGAACGATTCTCCAAATAATTTTTTTCATAAGTTAAAATGGTTTTCCGCCTGCCGTTTTTCCAGCAAAATTTACGCTTGTGCCAGCGATTGAACCGATTCGACGAAATCGCGAATTTGATACGGCTTGGGCAAAAAACGGTCCGGCTTCATTTTCTCGTCGGCATAAATCCGCTCATCTACCGTGCCGCTCAACAACAAAATTTTTTGCGACGGATTTAACCGGCGGCATTCGCGCAGCAAATCCATGCCGGTCGTCTCGCCCATGGCGTAATCGGTAATCACCAGCGACGGCTTGGCTGCCGGAAACGCGCTCAACGCCTTTTTTGGGTCACGAAAAGTTTGGACGTTGAAACCCAGTGGTTGCAGGATGGTTTGGGCCAAATCGAGCAAAATCGGTTCATCGTCCACCACAAAAATCGTAGTTGACGGCCCGGCACCGCCTCTGATTTCCGCGCCACTCATGCCAGCCGCAATCAAATACCCATTTAGCGCCAGTTGCAAGCTTCATTTAGGGCAAAAATTTTATTCACAAAGTAAAATTTTCCATTGCGCCAAAAGCGGCATCGGCGTAATGTAATTTCTGACAAAAGGGGAAGTAATGCCAAAACAGGTCACCGCGGCTATGAAAGAAAAATTAATGCTCGCACCTGCTAAAAAGAAAACTAATACTGCGACCCGCGCTCGTCGTGCCAAAACGGCGCCCGAAGCCACGGATGAAATCAAGCCGAAGGCGTCCGCCAAGCCCAAAAGCACGGCGAAAAAATCCGTTATTGCCAGCGTCGCCCGCGCGGCAAAGAAAATTCTTAAGCCGCGGCGAACGGCATCGAAGAAAATTGAAATCCCTTCCATTTTGCTCGAAGGCGACCAATCGCCAGCGCCGACCATTGGCGGCCCGGGCGAAAAATATTCGCTGGGACCGACGCCGCCCGCCCAAAGTTTTCTATCAGCCGAAACTGAATTGCCCGAATCTTATGGCACCAAAAAACTTTTTCTTACCGCGCGCGACCCGCACTGGCTTTATGCCCATTGGGATTTGACCCGTGCGCAGCAGACAAAATTAAATTCCGATTCCGCCGACGGCCATCTGGTGTTGCGCATTTACGCCGATAAAGTTGAAGGCCATCCGCTTTACGAAATTCACGTGCATCCCGAATCGCGTCACTGGTTCGCGCATGTCGAGCAAGCCGGAAATTCCTACGCCGCCGAACTCGGTTATTATTCCTCGGTCGGACGCTGGATGCGTGTTTCCGTTTCGAGTCCCACCGTCACGCCGCCCGATGCCATTTCTGAAGAAGCCGAAGCCGAATTTGCCACCATCCC
>JAJPKI010000346.1 GCA_021323835.1 Verrucomicrobiota bacterium
AGCATGAGCGTGGTTTTGCCGGACGATTCCGGCCCGAAAATTTCCACGACGCGTCCGCGCGGAATGCCGCCGACGCCGAGCGCGAGGTCGAGCGCGAGCGCGCCGGTCGGGATGATGCCAATTTTTACTTTCGATTGCGCGTCGCCGAGGCGCATGATGGCGCCGTCGCCGTAATTTTTGTGAATGTCGGAAATCGCGGCGTCCAGCGCGCGGTCGCGGGTGACGGTGGTTTTTTCTTTGGTTTCAACGGCGTTTTTTTCAGATTTTTCAGCAGATTTAGCGGCCATAATTTTATTTCCCTTTCTGGTTTAAAATTGGAAGCCGACGTTAATGAATCAACGGAAAATAGTCAAACGCCAGATGTTCACAGATGAAGAAATTGTCATACACCATTCAGCAGAAATTCATTTCGTTTTGGTTTAATGGCAAAGTCTCGAAACAAAAAAATTATGAAAATGAAATGGATTATCGGTTCAGCACTGACAGCCGCGCTATTCGTCGGTTGTGAAACGGAACGCGGCGAAGCGCATCACAAAGACAAGGAAGCCAAGCTCATGGCCGAGGCCAAAGTAAGCAAGGAAGCCGCGCAACAAACTGCGCTGGCAAAAGTTCCGGACGGCATCATCAAGGACGCGGAATTGGAAAAGGAAGATGGAAAATTGCAGTGGTCGTTCGATGTGGCCACGCCGGATTCCAAAGACATCACGGAAGTGAACGTGGACGCCATCACGGGCGCTGTAATTTCTGCGGACAAAGAATCGGCGGCGGACGAAGCGAAAGAAGCCGCTGAAGAAAAAAGCAAGGACAAGGATAAAGACAAAGATTAATTTTCGGCTGGTTCCACGACAAAGGCCGGCTGTGAACAACGGTCGGCCTTTGTTTGTTGACGCAGCAACAACGAAACGTAAAAGTTATCAAGTTATGAAAATAATTTTCCCAATTTTAATTGCTGCAGGCGCAATAGCCATTGCCGGTTGCTCGAGCATGAATTCAAAAACTGCCGCGACCGCACCGGCGAGTTATCCTAAATTTTCGCATCCGCGCGAAATCACGAATCCCTATTTGCCGCTGGCGTTGTTGAAACAGGACATTTTGCAAAACAAAGAATTACGCGTCGAACGCACGGCCAAACCGGATGTGCAAAAAACATTTAATGTCGGCGGACAAACGGTTGAAGCGCTCGCCGTCGAGGACCGCGAATACAATTCCAGCGGCGATTTGACCGAGGCGACGCTGGATTATTTTGCGCAGGACGACGACGGCAACATTTATTACATGGGCGAAGACGTGGATGAATACAGCCACGGAAAAATTTCCGGCCATGGCGGGGCATGGCTGTTTGGCCGCGACACGCAGCATCTCGGTATTGTCATGCCTGCGCATCCGAAAATCGGCGACAAATTCAAATCTGAAGACGCCGCGCCCATCACGTGGGAAGCGGATGAAATCATTTCACTTTCCGAAAGCGCGACCATTCCCGCCGGACCATTTTCCAATTGTTTGAAGATTAAAGAAAATGCCAGCGACGGTGACACGGAATATAAATTGTATGCGCCAAACGTAGGCGTGATTGAAGAAATCGAAGGCAAAGACCCACTCGCGCTGCAATCACACACAACAAAATGAAAATTCGCGGCATTGTTTTGATAATCACAATCGCCGGCGGAATTGGTTTTGCCGCCGGTTACGCAATCGTCCAGCAATCGCTCAAATCTCAACAAGCCGCGTGGCAAATCGAAAAAACAAAACTCGAAAATGATTTAGCGCTGGCGCAAGGCCGTCCGCCGGAAATTAAAACGCTCGCAGGAACGACGCAAACCATCGAAGTCACCAATAAAATTTTGCCGGAGGAAATTCTCGCGCGGCTGGTGACGATGAAAGCGTCACAAAACGACCCGCGCAGTGTGCGTTTGCTGGTTTATGAATTCGAAAGTCTCATTGACGCCGGGCAATCTGCGCTGCCCGCGATTCAAAAATTTCTCGCGCAAAATCAGGACGCGGAATACGACGTTGGGTTCGTGCGTGGCGGCCGTGACGGAAATATTTTACTGGAATTTTCCGTGCCGCCATCGTTGCGGCTCGGATTGCTCGAAGCGACTAAACGCATCGGCGGCAGCGGTGCGGAACAAATTCTCGCCGACACGCTCAAGACGACGGGTCGCGGAATTGAAGTCGCGTATCTGGCTCGCGCACTGCAGGAAATGGCGCCAAACAAATATCGCTCTCTCGCATTGTCGTCCGCGCGCGAATTGCTGACCTCGCCGATTGCCGACCCGTCCGACCCGCTCGGTCGTTTCGACCGCAATTATCTTTTCGGCGTGTTCGCATTTTACGGTGACAATTCCGCCGCGAGTCTCGCGCAGTCGCAATTGATTTTGACGAACGGCATGCTCGACGCCGTCGCGTTGCGCTATTTGCAGCAGACGATGAGTTCAAATTCGCTGCCGATGATTGCGCAATTATATCAGGACCCGCGCATCGCCGCCGACCAAAAGGAGCCGCTCGCGCGCGTGGCGCTGACTTATGCGGGGACGAGCGACCAGGCG
>JAJPKI010000373.1 GCA_021323835.1 Verrucomicrobiota bacterium
CCAATATCGTTTCCGGCACCAACGTGGCGTCAATTTATCCTTAGCGCAGCTGTTGTCGCTTGAGCATGAATTTATTCCTGGCACGAATGTCGCGAATTCAAATTTGTCTTATCCTTTTCATTTTCGGATTTTTCGTCATTCAGCTCGACGCCCAGACAAATAAAAATTTTGAAACGCCGCCGCCAGCCCCCGGCTCTATCCAATGGCAGGACCTTCAAACGAGGGCGCAACAAACGCAGGAATTATATCGCCCGCGCATCGCGGTTCCGAATGCTGTCACCGGGGATGTTCGGGTGGCCGACGACGCGCTTTTCGCAAAACCTTCCGAACCTTCAAACGTCGCGCAATCACCCGCAACTTCATCGGGAAGATTTGTTAAATGCTTTTTCTTTTCGGTCGTTTTTATTTTTGGCGCGGGCATGGCCTTGCGGATATTTTTTCCTGAATTTTTTGAGCGCGTTAAACGACGGCTGGCGCCTGAAGACCGCGACCTGGAGTTTGAAATTCCATCGAATGTTCCGCAAGGCGAAAAGGAAACGGTCACTCAATTTTTTGAGAAATTTCGGGTGGGTCCCGTTACGCCCGCAGCCGACGCGCCGGGAAAAAGCGCGTGGCTTTCTCAATTTTATGATAAAGCCGCGGGTCGTTTCGACGCGCAAAGAAAATTATTGCATAATTTGGCGCAGGAAACGGATGATTATTTGCGGCGCAAACAGGTGATGGACTTGCGTTCGGAAATCGGCGCATTGAAAAATGAAGCGGATTGTTCCGAATTGCGTCCCGCGTGGCAGGTAGCCTTGGTTTTGGACGGTCTGCTAAAACAACTTACGGAAAAAATCTCGAATCTCACCCCGGCATCATTGCGCGCCATCGCCGACAGTCTGGATTTGCTGCATGATTTATGCACGCCCGAAATCAAGCCCGATATCCTCACGAATCCTCCGCTTAAATTTTTGATTGTGGACGATGACATGATTGGCCGTCATGCCTTGTCGGTTGCGTTGAGCAAAGCTTTTGGCCGGCCGGACGTCGCCACCAACGGCGACGAGGCGATTACTCACGCGGACAAAAATAATTACGACGTTATTTTTTTAGACGTACAAATGCCCGGAATGGACGGCTTTGAAGTCTGCACGAGAATTCGTAAAACCTTGCTCAACCGCCAAACACCAGTCGTTTTTGTCACTGCGCTCGCTGATTTCAACGCCCGCGCCCAATCCACACTCATTGGCGGCACCGACCTGATGGCCAAGCCGTTCCTGCTTTTTGAAGTCGCGCTCAAAGCAGTCACCTTATCCTTGCGCCATCGGTTGCGGAAGCCTGTTTCAGAAGCAAAAATGATTCCTTTCGTCGCTGTCAATCCGCCAAAAATTCCCGCGAAGAAATTTACAATCTCCGCGGACGTGCGCCGCCCGCTTCCCGTCACCGCGGAAGTTGACGAAATGACCGCAGCATTTTTGAATCGCGTTTCAAAAGAAATGGATTCATTAAAAAATCTTTTTGGGCGGATTGTTCAAGCACCGGGAACAGAATCGTCACAAAATTTATTGGCGGAAAGTTTTTTGCGCGTCAATTCATGGGTGCCGCACGACGGCATCAAATTGGCGCACCCGGTTTATTCCGTATGCGTCGCTTTGGAAGTATTGCTGAAAAAATTTCTCGAAAATCCGAAATACTCGACCGCCGAATCGTTGGCCACCGCAGCCGCAGCCGTAGATTTGCTGCGCGATTTATGCCATTCCAAAATAAGGGCCGACCTGATTATCAATCCGCTTGTCCGCATTTTAGTTGTTGACGACGATTTGGTCAGTCGCCGCATTGTGGTTGGCGCTTTGCAGGTATTTTTCGAAAAGCCCGAAAGCGCCGAGAACGGGGAATTGGCGCTCGCAATGGTCACGAAAGAAAAATTCGATGTTATTTTTTTGGACATCGAAATGCCCCGCGTGAACGGGTTTGAAGTTTGTTCGGGAATCCGTTCCACATTGCCCAATGCCGGGACGCCCGTCATATTTATGACCAGCGTCAACGACGATTTTGGCGCACGCATTCAAATGAGTCGCAACCTCGAAGCCGATTTAATGGTCAAACCGTTCCTCACCGCAGAAATAACGCTCAAAGCACTGACTCAAACTTTGCGCGGACGCTTGAAAAGCCCGCAAATGGGAAGTGGAATTACAAATTGAGCTGCGCGAGAAATAATTATTCCTCGAAGCAACGGCGCGAGGCATTGCAAATCTCGCGATGAGCCGGTCGGTCGTCCGCGCCGACGACGGTTTGCGTTTTGTTGCACCAGAAATGGCAGGTCAATTCGTGCGCGGGCGTTTCCGGTTGCAACGCTTCTTCCAGCGTGGCAACCGTGAACATCTTTTTCGTCCGCAAATGTTTGCACACGCCTAAATCGCTTACAGTTTTTGCAATCTTGTTGCCTTGATTCATGGCGTTATCCTTTCAATTTGAGCAGCGTCCGGCGAATGAGCGCGTGCGCCATCGGAATTTTGTAGCCGTTGTGCTCGTGCGGCTCGGCGCCTTTGAGAATCATGTCAGCCGCTTGCGACGCGACGTCGTCGGTCAATTCTTTGCCGTCGAGAAATTGGTTCGCGGCTTCGACCTGCCAGGGCACCGGTGAAATGCAGCCGACCGCGACGCGCGGAGAATTTAATTTTCCACCGGAAAGATTTGCCGCCGCCGCGCAACTGACCAGCGCCCAGTCGAACGCTTGCTTGTCACTCATTTGAATAAATGCGCTCGACGTTCGCGCGGTTGGAATTTCTACGCGCACAATTAAATCGCCCGGCTTGAGTGAATTGTGCGATTGCGGATTTTCCCACGCGCCTTGATAAAGCTTGGCCATCGTCATCGGCGTTTCCTTGCCGTCGCGCAATACAATTGCTTTCGCATCAAGCGCGGCAAATGCCGTCGCCAGATTCGAAACGACCGGGCTGATGCACGTGTTGCCGGTGAACAAGCTGTGATAACGATTTTCACCGTGGCGCGCGTAGCAAAGGTCGCCGCCTTTTTTCATGCACAGCGTGTCGCGATGACGGAAATACCAGCAACGCGAATGTTGCGCGAGATTGCCGCCGACGGAAGCGACGTTGCGGATTTGTTGCGAACCGACTTCCGCCGCCGCTTGCTGCAAGCCGGGAAAAGTTTTTGCGATTTGCGGGTCGTTTTCAATTTGCGCGACCGTGACGAGTGCGCCAATTTTCCATGAATCGCTGCCGCGCTCAATTTTGTCCAGACCCGGCAGCGATTTGATGTTCACCAAAATGTTCGGGCTGACGAGATATTCTTTCAGCAAACCGAGCGTGTCGTTTCCACCGGCGAGATACATGCCATTGTCGGCGACGAGTTCGCGCGCGCTGTCGAACGAATGTGCTGTGGCGTATTGAAAAGCTTTCATGTCGTTGCGGAATTTGCTTTTGGAACTTTACCGAGCGCGGCCAAAACTTTGGCGGGCGTGATTGGCAAACTGTAAACGCGAACGCCAATTGCATTCGCAACTGCATTTCCAATCGCCGCGGCCGTCGGCACCGTGGCCGGTTCGCCGATGCCGATGACGCCGCGTTCGGGCATGTTGAGCAGCGTGACTTCGATTTCGGGAATATCGCCCATCGTGGCGAGCTTGTAAGTTTCGAAATTTGGATTGAGCACGACGCCGGATAAATCGTCCATGACACGTTCTTCGAAAAGCGCATAGCCCATGCCCATGATGATGCCGCCGTTGATTTGGCTTTCAGTCGTGATTTGATTCACGATGAGTCCGCAATCATGAATCGCGACAATCTTTTTGACCGTGACAAGACCGGTGTCCGTATCCACGTCCACTTCGGCGAACTGCACACCGTAAGCCGGTTTGGTCGAAAGTCCTTCAATCCAATTTCCGTGAACGACGAGCGGACTGACGCCAAGTTTTTTGCAAGCGGCCTTCCAATTTTTTCCGCGCGCATCCGCGATGCCGGATTGTGTTTGCAATTGCGTCAACGCTTTCGTGCAAATGTCGTAAATAGTCGGTGAAATAGAAGCGGTCGTCGTGCTGCCGCCGCTGCCGGGACCGGGCGGATAATTTGTGTCGCCAACTTTTACGGTGATTTGTTCCGGTGTCAGACCGAGTAAATCTGCGGCGATGATGGCGATGACCGTTTTGCTGCCGGTGCCGATGTCTTGAACGCCGAGACGAAATTCGATGCTGCCGTCGGGATTGATTTGCGCTTCGCCTTGCGTTTTGTTGTTTGGCCCGCCAGCAGGCCACGCGGCGCTCGCGCAACCGACGCCGGTTTTCACAACGCCGGCCGAGCTGCCGGGCTTTTTGTATTTGTCCTTCCAGCCAAATTTTTCTGCGCCGAGCTTGAATTCCTTTTTGTGAATTTCGGTTACTGCATTTTTTATTCGGAATTCCACCGGGTCAACGCCAAGTTTCACGGCGAGGTCGTCCATCGCCGATTCAAATCCATAGCAGCCCGGCGGATGCGCCGGCGCGCGAAATGCGGTGGCTCCGCCGGCATTGATGGCCACGCTCGCCTGCTTGACTCGCGTATTCGGAACTTTGTAAGTCGGATACGGCGCGGGAAGCGTGACTCCGCTGCCGCCGCCGCCGGTCGCCGCGCCGCCGCCGATTCCAGCCGTTCCATAATTATCAAATTCAAATGCGTGCAACATTCCGTCCGCGGTCGCGCCCATTTTTATTTTTTGAAAACTGGAGGGACGATTGCCAACGGCGAGTGCCTGGTCAAATCGTGTCAGCATTAAGCGCACCGGCGCTTTTGCAGCCTGCGAAAGTTTCGCCGCCATGACCGTATGCGGACCGGGATTAAATTTTGCGCCGAAACCGCCGCCCATGAAATCGGTAATCACACGGACTTTGTCGTGGTCGAGATTCAATGCGCCGGCCAAACCATTTTTCACGCTCGTGATACCTTGCGTCGAAGACCAGCAAGTGACTCCGGCATCAGTCCACGATGTCGTGCTGCCGTGCGTTTCCATCGGATTATGAATTTGCACGGGCGTCGTATAAAAACCTTCAATGACCGCAGCGCATTCGCCGAAGGCGGAATCCACATCGCCGGTTTCTTTCGGTTTCGAATCACCGACATTCGGCGCGTCCGCCCAAACCCTTGGTGCATCCGGCGCTTTCGCATCGTCTTCAAGCACGACAAAATTGTCGTTCGGCTCGACGTCCACTTCGATTGCCTTCAACGCATCAATACACGCGCTCTTGCTCGTGCCGGCGACAGCGGCGATTTCTTCACCGTAAAATCGCAGCGTTAAATCCGCGCCATTTTTTTGGCGTTCTTCAATCGCGGGCGACAGCACGGCGGCTTTGATGCCGGGCATTTGCCGTGCTTTGTCCAAATTGATGCTTTTGATTTTTGCGGCGGGCCATTTCGAGCGCAAAATCATTCCGTAGAGCCAGCCTTTTTCCTGGATGTCGGAAGAATAACGCGCGCGTCCCGTCACCTTTTCGGGTGCGTCAATGCGCAGCGTGTTCTTGCTGATGTATTTTGTTTCAGCTGGCCAGCTTGGCATAATCAATCAATTCGGTTTTGTTGGAAATCGGTTTGCCAGCGACCGCGAGCGCGGCTTGCATGATGTGCGGATGCGTTCCGCAGCGACAAATGTTGCCCGCGCATGCGTGTTTAATTTCTTCGGCGGTCGGCGTGGAATTTTTTTTGAACAACGCCGTCAAGCTCATGATAAATCCCGGCGTGCAATAACCGCACATCAACGCGTCCTTTTCGACAAACGCCTGCTGGACGGGATTGAGCTTTCCATTTTTTGCGAGACCTTCAACGGTTGTGATTTGTTGGCCTTGCGCTTCAATGGCGAGTTTCTGGCAGGAATAAACCGGAACATCATCCATCATCACCGTGCACGCGCCGCACGTCGCACGGTCGCAACCTTCCTTCGCGCCGGTGAGACTATGATAATTGCGAAGCGCATCGAGCAATGTCACGCGCGGCTCGAGCATGAGTTTGATTTTTTCGCCGTTGACGTTGAGGGTAACCGGAACCGCGTCGGGGCCGATAACCTTCTCGGCATTCATTTTTTCCAGTTCAGCGGCGACCGCTTTGGTTTGAACCGTCGCCGCCGTGACCGCCGCCGTGCCGAGGCTTTTGAGAAATGTGCGCCGCGAATGCGGGCCGAAAACTTCCTGGTCGGAATCGTTCATGTTGCTCGAACTCGTTTGTAATCCTCTGGAGTGTCCAAGTCAAGCGTCACTCCCAAATCTTTTATGACACATTGGACGCTGCGACTCGAAAACGGTTTCAAAAAATCTTTCAACGTCTCCGCGCGCGTGCGTTGCAATTCGCAAAATATATCGCGGGGTAGAATAACCGGATGCCCGGTCTTGCCGTCGCACACCGGTTGACAAATGCTCGTCGGATGTTGCGTCACAAATTTCAATAAAGTTTGCAACGTTTTCATTTCCAAATGCGGCTGATCGCCCAGCGCAATTGCAAAATGAGAAATTTCCGCATTCCAACCATTCCAATTCGCCGCGCAAACAATGGAACTGAACATACCACGTTCAGGCTGGAAATTTTCGATGCAATTCTGCCGTGGAAAATTTAATCGCTTCAATTCTTCGAGCAACGCTGTGTCATTTGGGCGAACAACAATTGTAATTTGTGTCGCGCCGAGTTGCTGCCATTGCGAAATCAAATGACCGACGATAGTCGTTTCTTTCCACGGCAGTAGCAATTTTGGTTTTCCCATCCGCGACGATGCGCCCGCGCCGAGAATCACAACGCCAAGTGAAATTTTGTCGCTCATCAAATTATTTTACGGCTTCGGCACGCTTCTGGACAAATTGCGCCATGATGCTCACGGCAATTTCATGTGTGCTCTTCGCCGAAATGTCCACGCCGACGGGACAGGCGATGGCATTCATTTGTTCCGCCGTGGCAATTTTGTCGCGAATGAATTGCTCGCGGATGATTCGCGCCTTGCGACGACTGCCAATCATGCCGAGAAATGCGAATGGCCGATGAATCCATTCCGTCAGAACGAGAGCATCGTGTTGATGGCCGCGCGTGACGATAAGTCCGAATGCCGCGTGCTTTGGTAATTGTTCTTTCAATAAATCGTGCCATGCGCCAACGCGTAATTTTACGTCCGGCGGAAAGAAGTTGTGATTCGCCAATCCGGGACGGTCGTCGAAAACCGTCACATCAAATTCCAATTGCGCCGCCAGCGGTGCGACGGCTTGCGCGACGTGTCCGGAACCGGCAATCCACAAAGCGGGCAGGGGAGAAACCGTTTCCTGATAAAACCAGTCGGAAGTTGAATCGGTAATCGCGATTGAAAAATCTTTTTTGACGCCCCAACGAATCGGTTCATTTGTAACTGCCAATTTTTTCCACAGTTCGGCCGATTGCGCTGCGTGCGGCAAAATCAAACCCATCACCGAGCCGCCGCAAATCAAGCCATCGTCCCAGCCAAAATCATGGTCGAGCAACATTTCAAAAGTTTCCGGCTTGCCGGATTTCATCGCACGATTCGCGCGCGAATGCACTTCCGCTTCCAAACAGCCGCCGCCAAGCGTGCCGATGATTTTTCCGTCGCCAAGAAAAAGCGCCTTCGCGCCAGTGCGTTGTGGACTGGAACCCTTCACACCGGAAATCAACGCGAGCACAAACGGCCGTTTCTTCGCGATAATGTCAGCAAGTTGTTCGTAAAAGCGCGACATGAAATTTCGACGGCTAACGTAATTGAAATTTTGGACGAATGGAAATGCAAAGCGGTTTCAATTGCAGTGCGTGAACATTTGACGCTTGAACTTTGAAGTCTTACGCTTGAAAAGAATTTATGAGCCAATTGCAAGATTCATTGGTCGAGTTGATTCGCCGCACATCGGCGGAAATCCCCGACGACGTGAACCAATCCATC
>JAJPKI010000096.1 GCA_021323835.1 Verrucomicrobiota bacterium
CCAAAATCTGTCAGCGGACAGCGATTTCCCGCCAGCGAACGGCGAAAGTTGTCAGCGGCTGGCGATTTCTATGTAGCGATCGCGGGTTTCTGGCAGCGGACGGTGAAATCTGACAGCGAATGACGATTTCCCGTCAGCGAGCGAGGATTTCCAACCGACAAACGACAATTTCTGACAGCGAACGGCAATTTCCAGCAGCGGATAACGATTTCCCATCAGCGAACGGTGATTTCCAACAGCGGCAATCAAATCACTTCTTCTCGGCATCCAGCGCTGCAAAGGCATTTTCCAAACTGTTGAGTCGCGTCTGGTGCGTTTGATTTTTGATGTTCAAAACCTGGCGCAGATAATCCACGGCGTCGGGAATGTTGCGGACGGATTTGGGCAGCATCGCGCCTGCGGCGTTCGCGTGGCCGCCGCCTTGAAATTTTTCCGCGGTCTTCAGCGCCTCGCCGTTGCGGCTGCGGAAGCTGGCAATCACTTGATTGTTCGTGCGCCGGAACAGCGTCACGAGCACGGGAAATCTCGTCGCCTGCTTTTCGAGCAGTTGATGGACGATGAGATTGTTGTTGCCGATGACGGTTTCCACGTAGCCGACGGTCGGGCAGATTTCCGTGATATTGGATTTGCTCCACTCGAAGCCGATGGGATTTTCAATCTTCCGTTTCACAGCCATGACTTCAAGCAGCGGATGGTCGAGGAGCTTTTCAATCTCGCCGCTGATGAGCGTGTGGATATTCCAGAATTGATAAATCTTCACGAGGTTCGCCAAATCGCCGGCGGCAACGAAATCGGGGTCGTCTTCCAAAAATAAATCGGAGACGTTGTTCAAATGCACGAGCCGGTCGAGCGCGGTCGAGCCGAGGCCGTGTTGCTTGCACAATTCGTAGCAGAGCAGGCCGGAGGATTTGTTGATGTCGTGGATGAGCCGCGTATTTTTTGGCGCAACGTCGGTGACGTGATGGTCAATGACGACGTAATCCTGTTTGTCAATCCGCGCTTCGAAAGTGAAATCAGTAATCCACGCGGATTTTTCCTTCGGCTCGCGTTGTTTCCAGAAATTGTAGTGATACGCGGCGAGGGGAATTTTCTCGCCGAACAATCTCATGGCGAGGCGTTGAAGCAAAACGCCGGAAACCAAGCCGTCGAGGTCGCTTTCGTGGGTGATGATGATTTCCGGTTTGGGCAGCGCCATATTCCTGCGGGAAACGTAATGCAACGGCGACGTTATTGCGAGAGGGGAATTGCGACTTAACCGAAAATTATTTTGCCGGAACGGCCGCAGCTTTCGGTTTGCGGCTGCGAAGATATTCCAAAATCCGGTAACCAAGCAGGATTGCGAGCACAGCGGCGAATACGAGCGGCAACCGGACGTCGGCTTTCACCTGCATGTAATAATGAATCACGCCGCAAATCGCCGCAACATACGCGAGCCGGTGCAACGCGCGCCAGCGTTTTCCGCCAAGACGCTTAATCATTCCGTTCGTCGAAGTGACGGCGAGCGGCACCATGACAAGCAGCGCGGTCATGCCGAACCAAATATATTTGCGTGCGATGATTTCTTGAATGGTGCTGGAAAAATTAAACGCACGGTCGAGGCTGTAGAAACAAAGAAAATGCAGGCACGCGTAAAAAAATGCGTAAAGGCCGAGCATCCGGCGCAATTGAATCAGCCAATTCAATCCAAAAATTTTTCGCAACGGCGTGACGGCCAGCGTGAGAATCAAAAAAATCAGCGCCATCATACCGGTCGTGAGGATGAGAAAATTTTGCGGGTTCGCGCCGAGGCGATTGTGCGATTGGTCCCAAACCAAAAGCGCGAGCGGCACAAGGCCGTTCACCAGCACGAGCAATTTCGCAAACTTGATGTCGCCTTCTTTCATCTAAAAATTTTTCCGCAAATCCATTCCGGCATACAAATGGCCGACCTGTTCTTCGTAACCGTTGAACATCAACGTCGGGCGGCGGCCTTCGCCGATGCGTTGCTCGGTGGCTTGGCTCCATCGCGGATGGTCCACGTGCGGATTTACGTTCGCATAAAAGCCATACTCGTTCGGCGCGTAATCGCTCCACGTCGTGCGCGGTTGTTGCTCGACCAATTTAATTTTCACGATGGATTTGATTCCCTTGAAACCGTATTTCCACGGAATGATGAGGCGAATCGGCGCGCCGTCTTGCGGCGGAAGCGCACGGCCATAAAGTCCGCTTGTCAGCAACGTGAGCGGATGCATCGCTTCGTCCATGCGCAAACCTTCGACGTAAGGCCAATTGAGCACGTCCGTGTTTTGGCCGGGCATTCGCGTCGCGTCCAGCAAAGTTTCGAACGCGACATATTTCGCGCTGCTCAACGGCTCGATGGCGTTCAGCAATTTGGAAAGTGAAAATCCAATCCATGGCACGACGAGCGACCAGCCTTCGACGCAACGCATCCGGTAAACGCGTTCTTCCGGCGGCGCAATTTTCAAAATGTCGTCGAGCGCAAAGATTTTCGGTTTGTTGCAAAGTCCTTCGACCGAAACCGTCCAGCCATCCGTCTTGAAATTTGCCGCTTTCTCTGCAACAGCTTCCTTGTCCGTGGAGAATTCGTAAAAATTATTGTAATGCGTGATGTCGTCGAACGGCGTTTGCTTTTCATCTACGCGAAAACCGGAAGTATCATTCGTCGCAATGACCGTGGGTTTCACGACATTTTCAATTTTTGCCGTCTCGATAGTTTTTTTCGTTTCCGTGCCGACTGGATTTAGTTTGCGATAGACAACGCCCGTGGCCACGGCGCTGGCGGCAAGAATTCCTGCGCGAATGAAATTTCGGCGATTGAAATACATCGCTTCAGGCGTAATTTCGCGGGACAAAATTTTATTTTCGTTTTTCACGCAACTAAATTTCTAGAACTTTCTCAAACCGCGTCAGATTTTTCGCGCCATTGCCGGTGATGAGCGCGACATCTTCCAGCCGCACACCGCCGATTTCAGGATAATAAAGTCCCGGCTCAACGGTCACGACCTGTCCGGCTTTCAATTTCCCCGTCGAAGTCGAGCCGACGCGCGGCGCTTCATGGATTTCCAATCCGAGTCCGTGACCCGTGCCGTGAAAAAATCCTTCCATGCGTCCATTGCGCCGTCCGGTTTTGTAACCCTGTTGCACAAAATAATCCTGCACGGCTTTGTGAATTTCAGAAGTTTCCGTCCGCGCGCGCATTTTTGCGAATGCAATTTTTTGTCCCTGCCAGACGGTGTCGTAAAGTTTTCGCTGCGCTTCGCTCGCGCGCCCGCGCACGACCGTGCGCGTGATGTCGCCGAAATAACCGGTCTTCTGCGAGCGGGGAAAAATATCAATAATAATCAATTCATTCGCGCGCAGCGGGCCGTAACCGCCTTCATGCGGGTCGCACGCCTGCTTGCCGCCGGCGACAATCGTGTTCGCAGCCAATCCGCCCGCGCGCAAAATGGCACAATCAATCACCGCGCGCAGCCGTTCGCTTGTCAGCGGCAATCCGTGATAAATCAATTTGTGGTTGCGCCCGATTTTTGAACGGCGGAGCACTTGCATCGCCTCGTCCATGCCGACTTCTGCCATCGTGAGCGCGGCGGAAATTTTCCGGACTTCGTCGGCGGACTTAAATTCGCGTTCGGGAAAGAAATTGCCGCGCGGTTTGATTTTAATGCCGAGCTTTTTTAATTCTCGCGCCAGACCGAGCGGGAAATTGTCCGGCGCGATGACGCGATTGATTTTCTTCTCCCGCAAAATTTCGTGGATGACATGAGCGAAATCGGGGCGCTTGCTTCCTCGTGCGCGGACTTTGCGCTGATATTCGCTTAAGGAAAGGACGCGACAAGGAGTTTTCTTTTTCGCGCGGTCGATTTCCAAATCGCTCATTACGATGAATGGGCGACCGGCGATTTGCAGAAAGATAAACGGGTCGGGCACGCCGATGCCCGTGGCGTAAAGCATGTTCGCGTCACGGTCACTATCGGCGACGATTAATAAAGTTTCGCTCATTTTTTATCCGCGAATGAAACGACTTTTCGCGAGGAGTTAAGTTCCGAACAATCTGTCACCCGCATCTCCAAGTCCCGGCACGATGTAACCGCGCTCGTTCAATTTTTTGTCCACGGCAGCGGTGAAAATCGGCACGCGCGGATAATTTTTTTGGACGACGGCAATTCCTTCTGGCGCGGCGACCAGATTGACGAGGCGAATATGTTTCGCCCCTTGCTCGACGAGCAAATCAATCGCGGCGACGGAACTGCCGCCGGTTGCGAGCATCGGGTCAATCAGCACGACTTCAAAATCGCCGACGTTTTTTGGAAAACTTTTGTAGTAAAATTGCGCGCGCAACGTCGTCTCCTCGCGTTTCAGGCCGACGAAACCAACGCGCGCGTGCGGAATCAACTCCAAAATCGAATCGAGCATCCCGAGTCCGGCGCGCAAAACAGGGACGAGGACAACTTCGCGTTCTAGCTTGAATCCATTCGCGGAAGCGAGCGGCGTTTGGACGGAAATTTTTTTCAGGCGGAAATTGCGCGTAGCTTCGTAAATCATCAGCGACGCGATTTCGCCGAGGAGACGGCGGAATTCCTGAGGATGCGTCCGTTTATCGCGCAGCCGTGTGAGATTGTGCTGCACCAGCGGATGCGCAATGACCGTGACGTTTTTCATCAGTCCATCGGCGGTTGCCAGAGAAAATAAAGCGCGCCGGCTTGAAGCTTCGGAATGTCCACGCCCAAATCCAATTTGATGTCTTTGGCTTTTCCGCTTTGGCCGAACATGGAAAGAAAATCGCCGATGTCGTAGCGTTCTCGATACTCGATTAAATTTGCATTATCTATGTGCGCAATTTTTTCCGCACGGTCAACGGCGGCATCGAAATCGCCGAGTCCATCAACGAGGCCGAGGCGCAATGCTTCTTTGCCGGAAACGACACGGCCGTCGGCAAATTTCATCCAGTCCGGCGCGAGTGATTTGCCTTCGCCGCCATTCATTTTATACGCGTTGCCGCGGCCGGTCGCGACGATGTTTGTGAATTGCCCGTAAGTTTCCATGATGAGGCTTTGAATCATTTCATGTTCGTCGGCGGGAATTTCATTTGTCGCGCGCATTCCGCTCAACATATCTTTATGGATGCCGCTTTTGTAGACGTTTGGCGCGACACCAATTTTATCCAGCAACCCGCGGAAATTAATTCCTTCCATGATGACGCCGATGCTGGCGGTGAGCGTCAAGTCGTCGGCTTCAATCCATCGGCACGGGGCGGAAATATAATATCCGCCGCTCGCCGCGAGACTGCCCATGGAACAAATCACCGGCTTGCCCTTGACCGCGGGCGCGTCGCCTTTCGCCGGCTTGCCGTTTTCGAACGCGGTAATCAATTTGTTAATCTGGTCCGACGCCATGACTTCGCCGCCCGGAGAATCCACTTTAAGAATCACGGCTTTGACGCGATTGTCATCGGCCGCGCGATTCAATTGCGCGCGAATAACGTCCACCATGTTGTTACCGGCCTGGTCGGCTTGGTGGCTTGTGATAATTCCGTCA
>JAJPKI010000245.1 GCA_021323835.1 Verrucomicrobiota bacterium
ATACGAGGTGAGCTTGTGCCCGCGCACCACGTCCGCATCAATTAAAATCTGCGGCCCATGACAAATCGCGGCAATCGGCTTGCCCGCCTCGTAAAAGGCGCGGACAAATTCCACCGCTTCGTTGAGCACGCGCAATTTATCCGGATTCATCACGCCGCCCGGCAACAACAGCGCGTCAAAATCTTCCGCGTCGGCCTGACCCAATTCCAAATCCACCTTCACCGTTTCGCCCCAATTTTTTTGCTCGCCGTCCCACGCCTTGATGACGTCCGGCTTGGGTGAAATGATAATCGTCTGCGCGCCCGCTTCGTCCAGCGCCTTGCGCGGCTCAATCAATTCCGGCTGTTCAAATCCGTCCGTGGCAAGAATCGCCACTTTTTTCCCGCGTAATTCGTCGCTCATAAATTTGGTTCAGGTTGAAACGGAAGGTGAGCTTTTTGTTCGACCGCTTGTTTTCATTTCCCGGATTTCTCCTGTCAGTTCCAACAAACTTTTCGAATCAATTGTCTCACCTTCCTGAAATCATTTCAGCTTGGCGCGTGCCAAAGATTTTTGCTTTGGTTTTGAAACGATTTGGAAAAAATTTCACATTACGCAACGACGTGCCGCGCAAATTGCGACGTTCAAAAAAATTGAAATGCAATTTGCAGTTGCCGTCGCAATCGCCAAATCTTTCGTGCGTTGTGAAGAACTTTTTGTCACCTTCGCCGCAACAAATCCGTCCTACACCAAACACGCAACAACCTCCCGGAAAAATTATGTCTAACACCGATTCTCAAAATCTTTCCCGTCGCAAATGGCTCGGACTTACGCCAACAATCGCCGCCGCTTCCTTCGGCAGCGGATTGCTCGCCGCGCGCGCGCTGGCCGACGACCAAATTCCAATGGTTCCGGCAAATGCAAATTCTAATTCAACTTCCGCAGACAATTTGCTTGGCGCGAAAATTTACAACATCCGCGATTTCGGCGCGAAGGGCGACAAAGACACGCTCGATACCAAAGCAGTTCAAGACGCCGTGGACGCGTGTTTCAAAGATGGCGGCGGAACGGTTTTAGTTCCTGCGGGAATTTTTCAAATCGGCATGATTGAATTGAAGAGCAACATCACATTGCACATTTCCGCGGGCGCGACATTGCTCGCCACCGGCGACGGCAGGCAATATCACGACGTTGCCGCCGTGCCGCTCGAAGGCGACACGACTGCGGAAGATGGAGATTGCGGTTTGATTTACGCGGTCAAGGCAAACAACGTTACCGTCGAAGGGCCGGGCACGATTGACGGTCAAGGCACTCTCTTTCAACACAAGCGCAACGACCCGAATCCGCCGCCGTCCGGCATCAGCGGCAGCCATCGTCCGTATCATTTAATGTTTTACCAATGCACGAACGTCCGCGTGCGCGACATTTATCTCAAGGATTGCGCGTTTCATTCGATGCGCGTTTTCCAATGCAATTATTGCTGGTTCGACGGCATTCATTTGTGGAGCCGCGTGAACAGCAACAACGATGGCTTTCATTTCATCAGTTGCGAATACGTCCATATTTCCAATTGCGACATCCAATGCCAGGACGATGCGTGCGCGCTGTTCGGCAGTTGCAAATTCGTGACCGTGACAAATTCTTCGTTCAGCACGCGATGGTCGGTATTCCGTTTTGGCCGCGGCGAAGTGAATCACATCACGGTTTCCAATTGCATCATTGACACCGTTTTTGGCTGTCCGATTAAAATCGCCGGCGGCGGACGCTCGCGATTTCAAAACATGCTCTTCACGAATTTGGTGATGAACAACGTCACCGGCCCGATTTCCATCAGCATGGGCGCGCGCCGCTGGCGTCGTCGGCCGGAAATGTTTGGCGCGAACGGAACCAATGGCGTCGCGGGCACAAATGCATTGGCGATGAACGCGATGACAAATTCCGTCGCGGGAACCAATTCAATTGCCAACACGGACACAAATCAAATTGACGAGGAAACGACAACGATAATGCCGGTGCCGCCGGGCGAAGAACCGTATATCCGCAACATCGTTTTCGCGAACATCCGCGCGACGGTCGTCAAACCGTTTCCGCTTCCCGAATCCAAGTGGACGAGCGGCTACAATCCCGGCGAAGTTTTTTCATGCATCGGCCTTAACGCGCTCGACGGAAATGTCATTGAGAATATCGTTTTCGAAAATGTTCACATCAGTTTTCCCGGCGGCGGCACTGCGGAACATGCCGCCGTTCGCGATGTGCCGAAAGTGGTCGGCGAATATTACGCCGTCGGCGTTTTTCCGTCTTATGGACTTTACGCGCGCAACGTTCGCGGCCTGACGCTCAATAACGTGCGCTTCGATTTGGCCGCATCGGATTTGCGCCCTGCGGTCGTTTTCGACCACGTCACCGATGCCGCAGTCAACGGCTTGAACGTGCAAGGCGACAAAAATGCAGAATCGGCATTGCGTATGATTAATTCAAAAGATATTTACATGAGCGCCAGCCGATTGCTTTCGCCGGCGAAAATTTTTGCCCAAGTCGAAGGCGCAGGAAATGAAAATATCAAAATTGACGGCGGTGATATTTCCAAAGCCGCGAAGCCGCTGGCATTTGCAAATGGCGCAAAGAAAAATTCCGTCAACTTCCGCGCGTAATTTCCTTTCCAAAAACAAAAGAGCGGCGCATGGAATTTTCCACACGCCGCTTTGAAATTTAATCGCCGATTAAATTAATACCGGTCACGACCGCCGCCGCCGTATTCACGACGACC
>JAJPKI010000372.1 GCA_021323835.1 Verrucomicrobiota bacterium
GTCGAACCGTCGCTCTATGTGCTGGCTGCGAACCTTGATACGACGCGCGCCAATTTCCAGAATCCCGACGGCTTGCGCGGCGTGTTCGAGCGCAAAGGCGATATCCTGGCAACGCCGCAATTGAGCGAGCAATCGCCGTTCATTGATTTCACGCAAACCAATTTGAACAGCGACGCGATTTACGAATGGCTGCCGCAGCAGGTGATGTCGCTGGTGCGCGTCGGCTCGCCGCGTTATGTGATTTACAGTTGGGGACAAACGCTCAAGCCCGCGCCGAATTCCGTTTATTCCGGCAGCGGACCATTTTTCCAAATGGTGACCAATTATCAGGTCGTGGCCGAAGCCGCTACGCGCACGGTTGTGCGCATTGAAGGCGCGCCGACAAATACGCATGCCGTGGTCGAAAGCTTTAACATTTTGCCGCCGCAATGATTTGAAGTTTGAGGCAAGAATGATGAATGCAGAAATAATTGCCGCGAAAGCGCACAAAGCTCGCAAAGACAAAATTCTTTTGCGCGTTTTGCGTTCTTTTGCGGCAATAACGAATTTTTCATCGGCTTTTAACGTCAATGTGAATGTTTCCGTTTTGAAAAATGGAATTCAAAGAGTAATATACAACGACAATAACGCCGTTTTGCGCTCAATGAGCGCTTGCGGTTAAATTTTATGCGTTTGCGGTCAGTTCTCGTGTTCGCAGCGTGCCTGCTGTTGCTGGCGGGCGCGTGGCTCTTTTGGCGCGCGCACAGCGAACGTTCAATCGCCCAAAAAATTCCCGCGCCGACAATTGTCGCGCTGGACATTTCTTCTTCCACTGCGCCAAATCTTTTGCACAAGCCAACGGTTGCGGCCAACGTCGCGGAAAATATTTTCGCCACGGTCAAAACAAATCCGTTCGCCTATCGCTTGAGCAACACGGCGAAGACCATCGAACAATTGTCTCACGATTCGCACGCCATCCTGCTCGAGAACGCGCTGATTGACACGGGCGCGAAATTGGATTTCACCATCCCGAAACATTTGCAGGCGCAAGGTGACACCGGCGCTTACATCGTTCAGGCCAACGGCGTCATCACGCCGGCGTTTCGCCAAATGCTTTCGCGCGCGGGCGCGGAAATCGTTTCCTACATTCCGAACAATGCCTATCTCGTGAAAATTTCCGGCAGCGGCGCGGACGCGATTAAAAATTCCGGCGCGGCGCAATCAGTGATTCCTTACGAGCCGTATTACAAAATCCAATCGTCGTTGCTCGGCCTCGCGGTAGAAAATCAATTGCTGCCGCAAGACGCGGTTTTGAATTTGGGATTGTTCGGCAACGGCGCGCAGCAAACGATTTCGCAAATCCAAAATCTCGGCGCAAAAATTGTTTCGCAAAGCACGTCGCCTTTCGGGCCGGTGGTGCGCGTGCAGCCGCCGCAAAATTGGACGGCGCTGGCGACATTGCCCGGCGTGCAAATCGTCGAACCGTTTCACGGTCGCGCGCCGGCAAACGATTTGAGCCGCGCGGCAGTGGGCGTGGCCGCGGATACGCAAGTCGGAACAAATTATCTCGGCCTTACCGGCCAAAATGTCATTGTTGCTGTCAACGACACAGGCATTGACACGAATCATCCGGATTTCATGACGGGCGGAAGTTTGCCCCTGCGCATTGTCGGCGATCCGGGAAGCTGGGTTGACATTGACGCGCACGGCACGCACGTGGCGGGAATTATCGCAGGCGACGGCACGAAATCCACGACGGTGACAAATGCCGAAGGCTCACTTCTTAATGTCGGCGGTCCTCCTCCTACTGCGACGAACGGACAATTTCGCGGCATGGCGCCGCTGGCGAAGTTACTCGCGGAAAATTATAAAGATGATGACACAAATCTTCAATGGGTCGCGGCTGAAACGAATGCGTTGATTTCCAACAACAGTTGGAATTTGGTCGGCGACAACGCTTATGATTTAAGCGCGGCGAGTTATGACGCGGCGACGCGCGATGCGCTGCCGTTTGTGATGGGTTCGCAACCGGTGCTGTTTGTTTTTGCGGCGGGAAACGACGGCGGCGGCAATGACAGCGGCGGTGGCGGCCATGCGGAAACGATTTTATCACCGGCGACGGCAAAAAATGTTTTGACCGTTGGCGCCATCGAGGAATTGCGCAACATCACAAACATCGTGACCGACGCCAAGAGCAATCGAGCTGCCGTGTGGCAGCCGCAAACGGATTCAAGTTTTGAAGTCGCGAGTTTTTCCAGTCGCGGCAACGTGGGCATGAATTTGGAAGGAGCGTCGGGGCGCTTTAAGCCGGACGTCGTCGCGCCGGGAACATTTGTGGTTTCCACGCGCTCGTCGGAATGGATGACGAACGTTTATTACAATCCAACGAACGACCATCGCATCACACTCAACGGATTTTTGCAGCCGAATTCATGGACCGACCCGGCGCTGCAATTTTTTGCGTTCGCCAATGCAGTGCAAATTACGATTGATGCATTTCCAATAAATCCGCCATTGCCAATTTATCTTTGGACGAATTCACCGTCGCCGATTTTTGCAGGGACAAATCACGTGCAAATTCCGCCGGCTATTGCGCCGACTTTATCTTCTTTGCCGCTCAATTCGATTTGGCGCACCGCCGCGAGCAACACGACGTCCGCGTTGTTGCCTTATAGGCTGTCAGTGGACGTGCGAACGACAAATGACTTGGGGAATTATTATCAGGTGTTGCAAGGAATGAATGACACGCTTGGCACGGGCGGACCACCACCGGGACTGCCGCCGGAACCTGGATTTTCAGTCGGTTATTATCGCTACGAATCCGGCACGAGCATGTCGGCGGCGGATGTTTCGGGCGTGCTGGCGTTGATGGGAGATTATTTTATCAATCATATTGGTATGACCAATCCGCCGCCGAGTCCCGCGTTGCTCAAGGCGCTGGTGATTAACGGCTCGCGGCTCACGGATAATTACACGTATGGTTTGCGCGATTCCATCAATTACGAAGGCTGGGGCGAAATCAGTTTGCCCAATTCTCTTCCCGTTGGATTGACCAATGCGACGGGAACCGCGGCGGCAAGTTATTTCATCGACCAAAGTCCGACCAACGCGCTGGCCACTGGCGACACACAAACTTATTTCGTGACGATTGACACGAACAGCGATGGCATTTTCCTGCCGCTGCAAGTCACCGTCGCGTGGACCGACCCGCCGGGCAATCCGTCCGCGGCGCTTAAACTGGTGAACAATTTAGATTTGGTCGTCAGCAACATGGACACCGGTGAAACCTATTTCGGCAATGACATTTCGGCCGGCGCCATTTTCAACAACGTATGGCCGACCAACCTGATTGACCCGACCAATCTCGTCGGCGTCGCAGACAACGTGAACAACGTTGAGCAGGTCATCATTCCGCCGCTATTGGCCGGGCGTTACGCCGTCGAAATCATCGGCAAAGATGTGAATGTCAACGCCGTCACCGCGCAGACAAATGACCCGACCGGGAACTACGCGCCGAACACCGTGCAGGATTACGCGCTGGTGATTGCGTGCGGCGAAGGTGAAGTGCCGACCGCGATGACGGTGGTAAATGGCGGCCTCGTTTCCATTGCGACAAATTGGACCACGACGGTCATTGTCTCCGCAACCAATTCCGGGCCGCTGCTTAATCAATATGTCGGCGCAAGTTCGCCGCTCATCGGCACAAATCAAATTTCCGTCGGCACGAATGCTTCGGGCTGGAATTCGGCGGCGCAAATTACTTTGGGCGAAACGAACCAATGGCATTTTTATATCGTCACGAACAACGGCGCGGCGGATTTCACGAACGCGGCGTTCATCACCTTCCAGCCGGACACACTTTCGATTCCGCGCATGGGCGTTTTTGAAGACACCGTTGCGCAGGCGACGCGGCCGGAAGCGGACATTGACATGTATGTCGCTCGCAGTTCAATGATTCTCAATGCGTCAAATTTGCTGAATCTCGATCCGATAGTTCTTTCAAACGCGGACAAATCGTTGACGCGCGGTGGAACAGAATTTGTTGCTTATACAAATGCCATGACGAATGAAGTGTTTTACGTCGGCATAAAATCGGAAGACCAAATGGCGTCGGAATATGCGTTCATTCCAATTATCACAGACGTGCCGTTTGGCCAGAGCAATAGCAACGGCGACCAAATCGTCAACGGTTTGCCGGCGCCGGTGACCATTCCCGACGGCGACAACGCGCATCCGGGCGTGGCTTACATGTTTGCCATTTCGCTCA
>JAJPKI010000089.1 GCA_021323835.1 Verrucomicrobiota bacterium
CGGCAGTCGCATCACGCTCATCATCGAGGTCATGGACACCGGCGTGGGCGTGCCGCAGGACAAGCTCGATGCCATTTTCCGGCCGTTTGTGCAGGCGGGCACATTTCGTGAAAAAGAAAAGCAAGGCACCGGTCTCGGGCTTTCGATTGTTAAACGACTTGTCGAGGCGATGGGCGGAACCATTACCGTCGCGAGCGTTGTCGGGCAAGGCTCGGCGTTTCATTTGCGATTTCCACACGTCGCAATTTCCGCGCGTCTGCCGGAATCGGAAAAAATTTCCGTAAACGAATTCGACGTTGATTTCAATGATTTGCAACCGTCCACAATTCTCGTCGTGGACGACAACGAAACCAATCGCCAGCTCATCGGCGGCATTTTTGCCGGCACGCATCATCAATTGTATTTCGGCGCCGACGGTCCTGAAGCAATTGCCAAAGCGAAGGAAACAAAACCGGACCTGATTTTAATGGACATTCGCATGCCCGGCATGGACGGCTACCAAACGCTCGCGGAAATCCGAAGGTTGTCCGGCCTTGAAATGATTCCGACCATCGCGGTCACCGCTTCAACCATGCCTGCGGAAGAAAAAACGCTCGGGGAGAAATTCAGCGGCTACGTTTTAAAACCGTTCACGCGACGGCAAATGTTCGATGAGCTCGCCGAATTTTTGCCGAAGCACACCAAACAGCCGATTAACGGCAACGGCTACAAAGTTGAAAATGAAATTGTCGCACCGGTGCCGCGCGAATTGATTTCCGAATTGCGCGAATTGATTATTGCCCCGTGGCCAATGATTCGTGACAGCGTGGCCGTCAAGGAAAGCCGCGCGTTCGGCCAGCGATTGCATTCGCTCGGCGAACAATGGCATTGTCCGCCGCTCGCGGGCTACGGCGAAAAAATTTTGCATGATGCAGAAAATTATTCCGTGACCGACTTGGAAAAACATCTCGGCGAATTCGAAAATCTCGTCGAGCAACTCGAGGAAAACGCAAACGCATGACCAATGGCGCGGCAGTTTTGGAATTCGCTCCGCCGGTCAACGGCGCGGCGAATGGTTCTGCAAAAACTGCTCCACAATTGGAATCCGCCACGCCCGCGCGCGTGCTCGTCGTGGACGACCAGGTCACGAACATCCAAATTGTCGGCTCGATTCTTGGCGGCCTTGATTACGAAATCATTCCCGCGTCCGATGGCGCGACTGCCCTCAAACGTCTCGCGTTGCGCAAACCTGATTTGATTCTGCTCGATTTGTTGATGCCGGACATGGACGGCTGCGAAGTTTGTTATCAGGTAAAACAAAATCGAGAGTGGCGCGACATTCCGGTTGTCTTTCTCTCTGCGGCCGACGATAAAGATTTAATCGTCCGCGCGCTCGAAGCTGGCGGCGTGGATTACATCACCAAGCCGTTCAATCACGCCGAATTGATTTCACGCGTCCGCACGCAACTGGCTTTGAAAAATGCGCGCGACCGCTTGAAACAACTCGCCGAGGACAAAGATGAATTGCTCGGTATTCTCGCGCACGATTTAAAGAATCACGTCGGCGGAATGAAAATGAGCGCGGAAATCATGCGCGCACAAATTGAAAAATTAAATGACGACCGCTTGAACAAATTGTCCGAAAATATTTTACGTTCAAGCAGCCAATTGCTCGCGTTTGTAAAAGAATTTCTCGCCAATGCCGCCGCGGATTACGGATTCAGCGCCAAAATTGCGCCGGTCAATTTTGCAAATGTCGTCAACAACGTTATTCAGCAGCATTTGGTCGCCGCGAAACAAAAAAATTTGGAAATCAAAACCGAATTTTCCGCCGAAGACTCGATGGTGCTCGCCGATGCGTCCGCGCTCGAACAGGTTTTGGACAATTTGATTTCCAACGCGATTAAATTTTCGCCGGGCGGCAGAAAAATTGTTGTTTCGCTCAAACCGAATCTGACGCATGTCGAATGTTTCATCCATGACGAAGGACCGGGATTTACCGAGGAAGATAAAGCGCGGATGTTCCATCGTTACACCCGGCTCTCGGCGCGGCCAACTGGAGGCGAGCCCTCGACCGGACTGGGATTGAGCATCGTGCGCAAATTGGTCCGCGCCATGCACGGCGAGTTAACTTTGGAAAGCGAGCCGGGTCGCGGTGCAAAATTTACAATTCAATTGCCCAAGCAAAGTTAGTTTATGGATTTTTTGGTTATAGATGACGACAAAACATTTCGCGACGCGACATGTTTTTTGATTGAAGACGCCGGTCACTATGCGGAAGGCGTCGAGAGCGGCGAACTCGGCCAGCAATGGCTCAAGGAGGACAAATGGGACGCCGTGTTGCTGGATTTAAATCTCGGAAATGAAAATGGGTTGGATGTGTTGACCGAAATTGGAAAAAAGCATCCGCAAATTCCCGTCGTCATGTTCACTGCGCAAGGCAACGTAAAAAATGCCGTCGAAGCGATGCGGCGCGGCGCGGTGGATTTTTTGGAAAAGCCGTTTCAACGCGAACAATTCATGACCGTGCTGGCGCGATTGCAACGGCTCAAGCAAATGAGCCAGCAAATCGAACGACTCGAACAAGTCGTCACCGAAACGCGCGCGCAAAATATCGAACCACTCTTCGATTTCACGACGCCGGTCATTCGCGACGTGATGGAAGTGTTGATGCGCGCGGCAAAAACGCCGGCTTCCATTTTAATTTTTGGCGAGAGCGGCACGGGCAAAAGCGTCGCGGCGCGCGCCGTTCATGAAAAAAGTCATTTGGCGGACAAACCATTTGTCACGGTAAGTTGCCCGAGTTTGTCGAAGGAACTTTTGGAAAGCGAATTGTTCGGTCACGTCAAAGGCTCGTTCACCGGTGCCATTAAAGACCATTGGGGCAAAACGCGCGCGGCGGAAGGCGGCACGTTGTTCCTCGATGAAATCGGCGATTTGCCGATGGAAATTCAGCCGAAACTTTTGCGCTTGCTGCAAGAGCGCGAATATGAGCGGCTCGGCGAAAATATCGTGCGCACGGCGAATGTCCGCGTCATTGCTGCAACGAATCGCGATTTAAAAAAACGCGTGGCCGACGGTTTGTTCCGCGAAGATTTGTATTTTCGCTTGAACGTCATCGCCGTCGAAATGCCGCCGCTGCGCCAGCGCGATGCGGATTTGATTCGCTTTGCCGAGCATTACACAAAATTTTTTGCTGCCCAATGCGCGCGACAAATCGGCAGCCTTTCTGACGAAGCCGAGTCGTGTTTACGCAATTATTCGTGGCCGGGAAATTTGCGCGAACTGCGCAACGCCATTGAGCGCGCGGTCATCATGGCCAAAGGCGACAAATTGCAACCGGAAGATTTTCCGGCGGAATTACGTTCGCAAACAGCCAACGGCGGCGGCGCGACGGCGCACGACGGAAACGTTCCGCAAGTCGGCGCGCTCGTTTCGCTCGACCAATTGGAGGAAGCGCATTTGCGAAAAATTTTGGAATGCACGCCGAGTTTGACCGAAGCGGCGCACATTTTGGGAATTGACCAGGCAACGTTGTATCGGAAACGAAAACGAATCGGGTTGGAATAATTTTCATGAACAAACAGGCGGAAGATTTAGCACGTGAAAACGCGCGGCTACGCGGCGATTTGCTGACGGTAGCCACGCGCATCAGCCACGATTTGCGCACGCCGCTCGCCGGCATTTTGAACACGGCGGAATTACTGAAAGAAATTTTCAAAGAAAACGAAATTCCCGCGGAGTTCGAATCCATTTTCACATCGGTTGATGAAATGATGCAACTGATTAAATCCGTGAGCCTGATGGCAAAAGCATCGGCAAATCCGCCGCCGCCGCAGAAAATGAAAATGAGCGACGCGGTCTATCGCGCGTGGCAGCGGTTGGAACGGAAAATTTCAAAATCAGCCGCGCATGTTGACATCGCGGATTCGTGGCCGGAAATTTTTGGCGTCGCGGATTGGCTTGATTTTATTTGGACTCAACTTTTGTCAAACGCACTCAAATACGGCGGCAAAGAAATTGAAATGGGCTGGCACGAGGAAAATGGCGTCGGAAAATTTTTTGTGCGCGATAGTGGCAAGGAAATTCCTCCGGCCGCGCGCGCGAAATTATTTCAGCCGTTTGAAGAATTGCACCGTCCGAGTGGCGCACGCGGGCTTGGGCTGGCGATGTCACGGCGATTGATTGAGTTGCAAAATGGCAAATGCGGCTACGAATTCGACGGAGGTTCCGTTTTTTATTTCAGATTGTCATTGGCAGAAATAAATGATGGTTGCGCACAAGCGCGGGTGTGCGAGGACATTGGTCCCACCGTGATAAATTACGAGGCGGCGGCGCGATGAATGATTTTTTCCAACATCCGGCCATTGCAAACGGCGAGCATTTTTCAAAAGTCGCGGCACTCATGCCCGCAGGTATTTTTAGTTGCGATGCGGACGGCCGCATCACATTTTTCAATCGCCGCGCGACGGAGCTTTGGGGGCGCACGCCGGAAATGAACGAGCCGCTGGAAAATTTTTATCGCGGCTTCAAAATTTTTCTCGCCGACGGCACGCCGGTTGCGCCGAAGGAAGCGCCGATGCTCCAGGCATTGCGCAAAGGACGGCCATGCCGCGATGTCGAAGCGATTTTTTGGTTGCAGGACGGCTCGCGATTTGTCGCGAGCATTAACATTGATTTGGTCTACGACGCGAAAGGAAAAATTTGCGGCGCCATCAGCGTTTTTCAGGACATCACGCATCGCAAACGCACGGAGGAAGCGTTGCACGAAAGCGAAGAACGTTTTCGCACGCTCGCCAGCAATGCGCCGGTGGGAATTTTTTTGACCGATTTGGACGGCAAAACAATTTCCGTCAACGATTATTGGTGCGAAATGACGGGTGTGGACACCGAAGACGCGCGCGACGACGGCTGGTTGCGCTCGGTGCATCCCGAAGACCGCGAGCGTATCGCGAACGGCTGGCGCGATGCGTTGAAACGACGCGCGGAATCGCACGCGGAATTTCGTTTCATCAATCCGCGCGGCGAAATTATCTGGGTGCAAGGCCACGCGGTTCCGTTGCGCGACGCAAACAGCAAACACATCGGCTACATCGGCACGGTCGCGGACATTACGGAGCGAAAATGTTCCGAGCAGGCGGCGCAACAACTCGCGGCAATTGTCGAATCATCCGGTGACGCCATCGTCAGCAAAGATTTAAACGGCGTCGTTCAAAGCTGGAAC